>NZ_JAEMVA010000099.1 GCF_029215955.1 Sulfurimonas sp. SAG-AH-194-I05 | reverse complement strand
TAAATGATAGATTCCGGCTGCAACAAGTACAAGCAGGGTAAAATAAAACATTATCATGACAATTACCAAGGTTTTGATTTTCATTATTTTTCCTCTTTTAAATTAAATATTACTATTCGCGACAAAAGCACTCAATCTTTTTACGTATTCATTTTCATGTGTTTTGGCTATCTCTTTTGCTAACTCTTTGTCTACACTTATACCAAGAATTCTTTTAAATATAGCCTTAACATCTTCAATATCATCTTTATTTTCAAGTCTACGACGTAATCCTATGACATTAAGACCTTTAATTTCTGCTTTATTACCCTCAACTAAAGTAAAAGGAGGCATATCATGGTCTACATGTGAAGCACCACCAATCATAACCCCTGTTCCTATTTTATTGTTCGCAGAAACAGAACTAAAACCACCAACAATAATTCGCTCTTCACACTTTACATTTTCACAAAATTTCACAGCATTTGTAATAATACTAAATTCACCGATTTCTACACCACTATAAATTTGAACGTAACCCATTAAAAAGTTATTATTTCCTATAACTATTTTTGGAAAACCTTCATTGGCATCATCTTGTGTACCAATTTGCACAAATTCTCTAATATGTGTATTTGCACCTATTTCTATAGTCGACTCATCTCGTCCAATAGTAGTAAAGCTAAATATTTTCACATTTTCACCAATACGTACTTTACCCTTTAAAATAATATTCGCTTCAAATTTACAACCACTAGCAATAGTTACATCTTTACCAATACTACAAAATGGACCAATAGTAACATCGTCTGCTATAGATGCACCATCTTCGATAATGACTGAGCTATGAATCATTCGCTATCTCTAAAGTGATAATACTGTCTGGAATTGAAGCTAAACTTCCACTATCATCAGATGATATGTAGTTTATAAAAGCACTCACCTCATCATGTAAAGCATCACATCTTTGTATAAAACAGTTTCGTGTTGTATGTTTACTTGGGTCTATGTTTATCCGTTCTTTTAAAGTTTGTAAAATTAAATCTGCCTCAAAGTATTTAATTTCACTTTGCTCATCTACTCTACAAGCAACAGCAATGCTTCTTTTTCTATAAGGAGTTAACCAGTTCGTAGTAATATCGCCAACGACATCACCTTCTAATTCAAAAGCTAGAATTGCATTATCTTCATGTGTTTTATGGATTTTTTGCGACTTAAACACAGCACTACGAACAATATTTTTTCCTGTAATAAAACGGATTAAATCGCTATCATGAACAGAAAGATCAGTTAAAATTCCAACATCTGCAATTCGCTCAGGAAAAGCACCACTTCTTGTAATAGAAATAGAAAGAATCTCATGTTCTTTAATCTCTTGTATTAAGGCTTTAACAACAGGATTAAATCTTTCAATGTGTCCAACACAACTTTTCACACCACTCTTTTGAACCACTTCAAGTATCTCTTTTGCATCAGCAACTGAAGCTGCCGCTGGTTTTTCTAAAAATATATCGATTTTTCTCTTTGCACATTCTAAGGCTATCTCTTTATGCAAAAATGTAGGTGCTGCAATAATGACAGCATCTGGATTTGTAGAATCCAACATAGTTTTTAAGTCTTTAAAAAAAGGCTCTTCAAAGGTGTTCTCAGCATATAAATCACAAAGACCTACAATTTTTATATCTGAAATATTTTTTAAAGTTCTATAATGGTTTTTTCCCATCACTCCAAGACCAACTATTGCAATATTTTTCATGTTTACCCTTTAATAGCTTCAACTATAAAATTTTGTTGTTCCTCAGTTAAATAAGGACTCATTGGAAGTGACATAATTTCAGTTGCGACTAACTCACTTATAGGAAAATCACCTTTTTTATATCCAAGTCCTTCAAATGCTTCTTGCAAGTGAAGAGGAACTGGATAATGTACAGCAGTTGGAATTTCTTTATTTCCAAGCTTTTCAACCATAGAAGTTCTGTCTTTTACACGAATAGAATACTGTGCATAAACACTTTCATTTTCATTCTCAATAAAAGGTTCTATTACATGCGCGTCTTTAAGAAGCGCAGAATATCTTGTACCTATTTTTTTACGTGCATTTACTTCTTTGTCAAAGTGTTTTAGTTTTACATTTAAAACAGCTGCCTGAACTGCATCAAGACGACCATTTATACCAATATACTTATGTTTATAACGCTCATTTTGACCATGGTTAAGTAACATTCTTAGTTTTGTAGCTAATGCCTCATCACTTGTAAAAATTGCTCCACCATCACCATACGCACCAAGTGGCTTTGATGGGAAGAAGCTTGTACAACCTATAGTTGAAAGGTTACATGACTTTTTACCTTTATATGTAGCACCAAAGCTTTGGCAAGCATCTTCGATTACAATAATATTATGCTTCTTTGCAATACTGTTAATAGCATCCATATCTGCGCATTGTCCATATAAAGACACAGGCATAATTACTTTTGTTTTATCAGTTATTACAGCCTCTATCTTCGATGGGTCAATGTTGTATGTTTTTGCATCAATGTCTACAAAAACAGACGTAGCACCTAAAAATGCAATAACCTCAGCAGTAGCAATAAAAGTAAAAGGAGTAGTAATAACCTCATCGCCTCTACCAACACCAAGAGCCATTAA
>NZ_JAEMVA010000098.1 GCF_029215955.1 Sulfurimonas sp. SAG-AH-194-I05 | reverse complement strand
TTTCATTTAAAGAGATGAGGCAATTGCCTCTTTCTTTTACATAAAGGTTAGTAATGGCTCGTTTTTTTATGAAGCTTCTTTGTTTAATCTTTCTTCTTCAAACATCTCTCAACGCAAGAGACATTAATCTTAATACACTTACTCAAGATATTGAAAATACAGATAAACATCTTTTTGTATGGTTCCATAAAACAGACTGTGGTTACTGTGAAAATATGAGAGAGTTTACCTTGCTTAATGAAACAATGAAAGCTTTTATAGAAAAATATTTTATATTTATACATATAAATATTAATGAAAAAGATAATGTTATTTATAAAGACTTTAGGGGTGATGGAAAAGAGTTCGCAAGCTATATAGGATATAACCTTTATCCAAGCTCTTTCTTTTTTAATTCAAAAAAAGAATTAGTATTTGAAGAAATTGGATATTTAGACACAAATAAAGTTGCAAATGAAACAAGATTTTATAAAATCTTGAATTTTATTCAAAGCAAAGCATATAAAGATTTAGAGTTACATGAGTATATTTTCATAACAAAAGAAGTATTAGATGATTAAAGAAAAAGAAGGTTTAGTTCAGGGTCTTTATATATCGATTAAGGGCGAGGGAAGAAAAGAGAGAGATAGTATTATAATTGATTCTAAAGGAATAAGAGAAGATAAATTTTATGCCAAAGATGAAAATAGGGCAATTTTAATTACAGCAAAAGAAAGCTATGACTTAGTACAACAAAAAAATATAGAGATTGCATATGGATCCTTGGGAGAAAATATAGTAATTAATCTTAATCCTTATGCTCTCAAAGAGGGTGATAAAATATCTATCGGGGATGTTGTTTTAGTTATAACGCAGAACTGTACAATATGCAATTCACTGTCAAAAGTACATGTGGATGTACCTGCTATTTTACAAGAAGATAGAGGTATTTTTGCAAAAGCGCTTCAAGATGGGGAAATTAAGCTAGGAGATAGTGTAACTTTTCTTTAAGCTAGAATACATTTAGGATAATTGTGATAAAATTTATACTATTACTAGATATTTCATTTAAGGAGAAATAATGAGAAAAATTTATAGTGTGCTACTTGCTACTATTTTAGCATTTACAATAGTAGGATGTGAGGGTAAATCATCTGGAGATGATAAAGCTACAAGTGTAAAAGCTGTAAGTAAAGTTGTTAAGAAAATGCAAGATGTGCAAGTATTTAGTGTCGCTAATGCCGATGGTACAATTACACCAAAAACAATTGAAGCAGCATTTGATGCAACTGGTCTTACTGTTGATGGTAACAACAACATGAATAAACCCTTTTCTCAAAGATTCCCTAAGCTTCATTATAAAGAGTATTTCTTAGCTATGTTTAGAAATAATGACTTAACACTAAAATTAGTGAAAAAATATGATAACTTTGGTGCTTTGACTCCATTAACTATGTCTATCTGGTCTGATGGTAAGACTATGAATATTTCTACATTAAGTATAAATGGTATGTCAAGAGCTGCTGAAATTCCTCTGGATGATAAAGACTTAATTGCCTATGCAAAAATGATTGACACAGCACTTAAAGCTGCCTTACCAAATGGTAGCTATAAAGACTTAGGGCATGTAATGACGCATAATAATAAGTCACTTGCAACAAGCTTTGAAATGGAAATTGAAGAAGATGTTGATTTAGAAGAGTTTAAAGAAGATTTTCAAGCTGAATTTGAAGGCGAAATGGAGCCTCTTGGTTTTTTAATGCCTAACTTTGTTAATTTAAAAGAAGAGATTTTTGATGATGCTGGTTACGATGGATATGATTTTTATGATACATATTCTATTTGTAAATTTGATGTAATTTATCCTGTTCATGTTACACACCCTGAAGCTGGTGCTTGGGCTCCATGTTCATTTTATATGTATAAAAAGAAAGATGTAAATGTAATGCGTATGGGATTCTTATCTGTTGATAACTGGGTAACTACTATGAATATAGAAGATGATGCTTCTCTTAAACCTTTGCGTGCTGCACAGGGTATGATTACAGATATTATAAACGAGTTAACAGAATAACAAAAATAAAGGACTGTTTTATGAGACTAATAACTAAACTATTAAGCCTAGCACTTTTAAGTGCTAGTACGATCACTTCTACTTTTGCGAGTGACTCATTTGTCGTAAGCTCTAATAAAATTTTATCTGTAAAGTATACATTTGATAATGTGATTGATAAAGATTTTACTCGATTTACAAAAAAAGATTTAGAAGAAATTGGGTACTATTTAAATGATCCACATGTGAGAGTGAATGATGCATATGAACAGCAATTTGGAAAAACACATTTAAGCCTTATTAGTTTTTCATCTATTATGAATGAATCAGTTATTCGACCTTTATTAAACAAAGATCCCCGCATTGCAGGTTTTAGTCCTTTTAATCTCTTAAATTATAGAAAAAAATCGGATATGAAAACTGTTGTTACACATTTGACTCCAGAGGCAATGCTTGATATATTGGAAATTGATGATAAAGAAATACGTGCTACATATATTAAATCATTTGAACCTCTTGATGCTCTTATTGAAAAAAAACTTGGGGGTAAAAAATCATATATACCTATTAAAGGTTATTCAAAAGACCCTATGATGCATT
>NZ_JAEMVA010000097.1 GCF_029215955.1 Sulfurimonas sp. SAG-AH-194-I05 | reverse complement strand
CTACGATAAGCAAGGAAATACTGAAATGCTAAACAATAAGTTTTTACAATCAAAAAATAAGATTTACCATGTAATTCAACATAAGGGGAGTATAACTGCTCTGTTTGCGATGATTACCATTGTATTGGGTGCATATGGCTACTATGTTGGGCATGCTTCTGAAGCAGTTTGGTATAAAGTTCTTATTGACTCATTGACAAAGGCCTTTGCTCTATTTGGACTAAACTTTCCTTCTGTTAAAGAGTTGAATGTTTATACTGTTTTAGGCTCAGTTAGTGCCATTGTTACTGTGGCCCTCACTGCTGTGCTTTTTTTCTTTAAAGAACAGATAAATAAAAAGATATTTAAAAATATTAGTAAGAAAGAGCATATTGGTGTATTTGGTTTAGGTCAGATAAGTAGAACCTTTCTGGCTGATAAAGAGTTGCGACAAGAGGTCATAATCATAGAGCAGAATGAACAGTATGCTGATGAGTACAGAGCTAAAGGCTTTGGGGTGAAGATAGGAGATGCTTTTAACAAAGAGTTCTTAGAGAGAAATCTTAACTTTGAGACTATGGAGTATGCACTCATAGCATTTGGGGATGATAAAAAAAATATAGAATTTGCTAAAAAAGTTATAACCGTTTATAAAAAGAAGAAAATATCTAGTCCAATAAAACTTATCGTACATATAAACGATAAAAACCTCGCAACCCTTTTTAGTAAAAGTTTTATTTTAGATACTAAAAGTAATGATGTACGAATAGATATAAAAACATTTTCATACTATGAAGAGTGTTCTAGAGATTTGTTTGAGAAGTACTCTATAGATGGAAATACTTTAGAGTATATGCAAACAAGTAAAACACTTAACACTATAGTCTGTGGTGATGGTCAACTTATAAAAAGAGTAATCTATAAACTCATAGCACTCTCTCACTTTCCAAATGAGAACAGACACACCATAAAGTTAGTACATAAAAATGCAAAAGAACTTTTAGAAGAGATAAAAGCTTATGTTCACTATGGTTATGATGAAAAGCATTTAAAGTTTCCAACTATAGAGTTAGATGCTGTGAACCTAGACTACAATAAACAGGAATTTTATACAGATAGAGTATGGAAAGAGAGTATTAGTGAAAACATTATTATCTGCTACGAGGATGAGGAAATAAATATAAAACTTGGTACAACACTTCACTCCCAAGTATTTTTAGCAGATACTATTGATTCTAAAAAAGTACCTAAAATCATCATGGGTGTGTTTGATGAACTGGAATTAAGTGACTCCATCAATACTAATAAATGTGAGTATAGAAATATGTTTACATTTGGAAGTGAGAAAAATATTGTCAATGTAGAAAATCTACAAAATGAGACTATTGATAGTATGTCGAAGCTTATTCATACTGGGTATGGTAATGAATATAATATGGATAATATATTTGACGCTAAGGGACTTAAGGAAGTAGATACAAAATGGTTTAAAATAGACAAACTTAGTGATAAACTATCTAATATCTCACAAGCTCGTCATATAGATGTAAAACTAAAAGTACTTAATCTTAAAAAAGTGAAGTTGAATTTAAGTGAAGATAAGAAAAAACTTTTAGAAGAGAATATAGCTGTATTTAATAAAGTATTTTCAAGAACTGAAAAACAAACTAATGAGAAAATTCGTGAAGCATCTTTGGAGCTAGAAAAATTTTATAGTGGACAAGATTTTGAAGTGAAGTATTGGCCAGATAGTTTTGATGCTACACTTTTTGATAAGTTTTTAAAGATGGAGCATAACCGATGGATTGCACATCACTATCTTGAAGGGTGGAAATATGCTAAGGAGAAAAACAAAGATAAAAAAGAGCATGATTGTTTGGTTCCACTACAAGATTTTGAAAAAGATAGCCTAAAGATAACTGCTATATTTGATATGTACTCATTTTTATACCTGCCAAACTACTTGGCACAAACAGGGTATAGTTTAGTCCCCTATACTAAAACTAAAAAATTAGGGGTCACAGGGCATAGAAGAAATGTATCTGGGAATAAAGCTCTCATAAAAAAGATAGAAGAAGAGATAGAAAAACTTGAAAAAGTGGGAATTTCTCAAATAATATCTCCTTTAGCCGAAGGAGCAGATAGGGAAGTAGCTATTGCTGCTAAAAATATTTTAGGTGCAGAACTTTTTGTTCCTATGCCATTTAAACAAAAAGAGTATGAAAAAGATTTTGATGATGCGTCAAAATCGGAGTTTAATGAACTCTTGTCTTGTGTAAGTTTTAAAGAACTTAGTGATTTTGAAGACAAAGATAATGCAAAACCAATTTATGATGAAAAAAGAAATGACTTGTACCAAAAATGTGGTGAATATGTTGTAGATAACTGCGATATTTTAATAGCTGTATGGGATGGTGAAGATGCAAAGTCTAAGGGTGGTACAGGTGATATAGTAGCGTATGCAAGAAAGATTGGTAGAGAAGTAATAATTATTGAAAGTTTTTTTAAATGATAAAATAATGAAAAAAAGATATGCCTGGAGTATTGGAGAATATCAGCATATAAATAAGAGAAACTTGGAGTTAATGAAAAAAACGGGGGTCTAAAACCTTAAGTTTAGTTCGTTAATATAGGGCTTAAAAAGGATTATTTTACAAATGAGTGTAAAAAAATGCTAAATACTGTCCAAACTGTAAGAAAAACAACACCAAAAAGATAGGGATTCGTAGAG
>NZ_JAEMVA010000096.1 GCF_029215955.1 Sulfurimonas sp. SAG-AH-194-I05 | reverse complement strand
TCTATTTGAAATTATAGAAGAGAGAATGTTTAATGGTGCTATTATCATTACTGCCCAGTTACCTGTAAATGAGTGGCACGCTTATCTTGGCAATGAAACAATTGCTGATGCTATGATGGATAGACTCATTCATACAGCTCACAAAATTAATTTAAAAGGAGAATCGATGCGAAAGCTGATGGCAAATACTTAATCTATTTGGACAGCTATGATACAATGACATTTAGAATACTTCTTAAACTCAAACTGTCCAAGTAGTCATGCGTATGCTTGTCCAAGTGGATGCGTATTTACAGGTATTCTGGATTTGGGGTTACATCTTCATATTGAATCATCTATTCGCCTTATTTTTGTATCGTTTCAAAACGATTTACCTTTAAAAGGTTAAACAGTTTCTTATTTATAAAATAAACATCTCTTCCAATTTTTTCACTTTCTAAAATACCTACCTCTTCAATTGCTTTCAAATGAAGACTAGCTGTTTTACGAGTAACTCCTAATTCATCGACAAGAAAACCTATTTTTGTATATGGATGTTTAAAAAGTATCTCTAGCAAATCTTTTGAATACAATTTTGGTAGCTTTTCTCGTAATTCAACCTTGGTTTCTTGAATAAGCTCTCTAATCGCTTTAATCTTTTCTATACTTTCTATTGCTGTTTGCTTGATACCTTCAAGAATATATATGACCCACTCTTCCCAAGTGTTTTTAGTTCGTACCGTGGTAAGGAGTCTGTAGTAATCCTCTTTAGTGCGAATAATGTATGAGCTAAGGTATAAAATAGGTAAATCTAAAAGATCATTTAAAATCAGATAGAGAATGTTAATTATTCGTCCTGTACGACCATTCCCATCGTAAAAAGGATGGATAGCTTCAAATTGGTAGTGAATGATTGCCATTTTTACTAAAGGATCATTATCATCTAAATCCGCATCATTTATGTACTGTTCAAGGTTATCCATTAGATTTTGTATGGTGTTATACTCTTGTGGTGGCATATAAACTACTTCACCAGTAGCAGCATTTTTAAGAGCTGTGCCACTCTGAGTTCGTATGCCGGCATTGTTCTCTTCTAGTATACCTTGCATAGCAACAATGTCCCTCTTGAGCAATAATTTTTTATCTTTTATTTTTTCATACCCAAAATAGAGAGCTTCTCGATAACGCTTTACTTCTTTGGCTGCATTTGAAATATTTGAAGTTGAAACGATGGAGCGATATAACTCATCATGAGTCGTTACAATATTTTCTATTTCTGAGCTATCTTTTGCTTCTTGTAGTGCTAATGCATTTATTAGAATATACTGATTAGGAATGGTATGTGCAACACCTTTGAGCTCTGCTAGAGATTTATTGGCAATAACAAGCTTTTTTAAAATAGCTTTACTTTCTAAATCAATTTGTAAAGGTAATGGTGTCGGTATATACTCTTTCTCAGATGCACTCATTTAAAACTCCGTAAAACTTTTATTTGCCATATGTGTAACTTATTTAATATTCTATCCTTTTTTTGTAAAAATGGGTAATAAAATTAATTGATTACTCATATATTTAAAACATGGGTAATTTCTTCATATTCTTACTATTCGCTGCATTTTTAGAAAAATGTCTGTGTGAGGGTAACCTAAGCACTAACATCACACCATGTGCCTAACCCAAAAATAGGGTACCCTCTATTTCTCTTAATGGCCCTATTCTAAGAATTACAATAGAGTTTAGAAAAAAAATAAAGTGGCAGTCAACACTCACATCTTTCAATTTTATGGCAGACTCTTCGCCAGTAAGTTGGCAGTCAAAATCTACATCTTAATACAAAGAGGGCAGACTTCCCAAAGACTAAAACACTTCGTATTGAAAACTTTTCTTCACTTTTATTCAGTTTCGTTTAATACTTTGTATTTTAGCCCTTTTTACAGTTGCTAAAATGGAATCTTATCTACATCAATATCTCTCACTAATGAGTCAAATCTTCTAAGGCGTTCAATTTCCTTTTTTTCAGCAAGCTCTAAATGAAATATTCCATGAGGATAAGACTCCGTGTATTCCATTATCTCTTTTTTTCGAGTATTTATATCAATTTTTCGTAGTGAAATGACTGCTTCTTGTCTTGCCCCCGTTAAAAGAGAAATCATCACAAAGAGATATGCTTTAGGGTTATGTTCTACACTACGAACTCATTCAATAACTTCTCGAGCACTCAAGACTCGCTCTCTCTTATTATCAAGCTTTATAATCTTTACCTTTTTGGCAGGACTTGAAATTGAGATTACATTTCTATCTATCGCATGATTGAATATTGCTTTAACTATAGCTATAAAATAATTTACCGATGGTGGTGCATACTCTTCTATTAGGTCTGATTGAAACTGTTCTACATCTTCAAACTTAATTGCAAGTATATTCTTCTTGCCAAATACAGGTTTAATCTTATCATTGTACTTATTGATACTATCTTGATAACTTTTCATCTTAGCTTTATCTGTGTAATATCTATCCGCTAAATCTTGGAAAGTAATGATATTTTTCTTTCTATTTTTTTTAATTAAAAGAGCTTCTGGATTATCTTTGTTTTTTGCGATGGTGGCAGTTCGTTGATTTCTTGCATCTGCAATACGATACCCTTCAGAGTAACGACCAACTTTTACATCTTGTGTTTTTTCATCTTTGTCATTTTTCCAACCCATTTCCAACCCAAGATGAGTTTTATTGACAGTTAAT
>NZ_JAEMVA010000095.1 GCF_029215955.1 Sulfurimonas sp. SAG-AH-194-I05 | reverse complement strand
GATGTCCTTGTTGTCGTGAAACTCATATGTTGTAGCTTACGTAAGTTTGTACTTTCGTTAAATATTTTTTTAGTACATGCCCATGTGGAGTCGATTAAAAAAATTGCTATATTCTTTTGAGGTGAAGTGTTTACATGTGGGTTTTTCTCACTTAAGTTCGTTGCATGTGAACTTGGGAAGAGTATATAGCTTTGATGCGACTCTATAATGTCATTTATTTTTTTGTTATGTGAGAAGTCTATACCTACAAAAAGTTCTGAATTACGTAATGTTCTATGTGTGAAGTAACCCGTGTTGTTCTTTACCTTTTTAAACTCTTTTGGATGCATAAGTATTATAAACTTTGTGTTTGTATCAAAGGCTTGTATATATTCGCACATGCAAGAGCTTTGTGGTCGAAAGCATGTGTAACATTTTTCTCTCAAAGGTTCCTACTTTGCGTTAGAAAATAATTGTTTTTTTGTTCCCTTGATTGTTATCACTTCATTCGTGTCATTCATAGTTATATTTACAGATGCTATTGGTGAGTTCGATGGATGACCTGAAATAGTGTCATTTTCATAAATAACATCATTCTCTTGGATTTCTTGTTGTTTACCATCAAGCATTCTAAAATATTTTCCTCGTAATTTACTTACAGTTGCAATCGCTTCATTCATAGTATATACCTTTGATTTTATTTATGCGAATCATACAACAAGAGTCATAATAGTTCTATTGTTCTCTTAAGGAGTAATGAAAAAATCAGGATAAATTTATATAACTTCAATTAGTTTAGATAAAATCACGTATGAATAAAAAAGAAACCTTTGATCTTATTGTAATTGGTTCTGGTGCAGCTGGGATTATTTCCTCTATTGTGGCTGCTCGTAATGGAAAAAGTGTTTTACTTTTAGAAAAGCTCTCGCAAATCGCTTCAAAACTCAAAGCTACAGGAGGAGGGCGTTGTAACCTCACAAATACACTCTCAAATGAAGACTTTATGGCTCGTTTTGGACGTGATGGGCGTTTCATGCAAGATGCCTTAAAAGACTTTGACCATAAGGACTTGGTGTCTTTTTTTAATGCCATAGGGGTAGATACCCATGCCCCTGATGGTTTTCGTATTTTTCCCACTTCTCACTCTTCTGTTACGATAATTACAGCACTTGAAAAAGAGATGCAAAGGCTAGGAATTACGGTTATTTGTAAACAAAAAGTAGAAGAAATTTCTCTTATAGACGCTTCTATAGCAAGTGTTACAACGCAAACACATACATACTGGACTACTAACCTCATCCTAGCAACGGGCGGACTAGGTTACCCAGTTTTAGGTGCAGAGGGCGATGGGCATACTATGGCTACGAGTATAGGACATAAAGTAACAGACTTACACCCTGCTATGATGCCCCTTAAAACAAAAGAAACGTGGGTTGCAAACTGTAGAGCAGACACCATAGCAAAGGTTACGCTTAAAGTAGACATTAAAAAGCACAAAAAGCTTCGGGCAAAAGGTGATTTGATTTTTACAAAAACAGGAGTTCGTGGACCTGTTATACTAGACTTCGCAAGAGAAGTTACACCTCTTTTAGAAAAATATGGAGAAGTTCCCTTGCTTCTTAACCTCACAAAAGGGATGAATGAAGAAGAAATTTCACAGCATATTAAACGTGCGTTTATGCAAAATCCACATGCTGAGATTGTTGAAGTTGTTACAAGTTTACTTCCCCTTGCCCTCAGTGAAGAAATATGTAAGCTAGCAGGTGTAAACCCACATGCTACAAACAAAGAATTCCAAGGTGAAAAAAAAGTAAAACTTATACAACTTCTAACCTGGACACCTCTGACAATTTCAGGACATGATGGTTTCAAACTTGCCATGATTACCCGTGGAGGAATCCATTTAAAAGAGATAGATCCAAAAACGATGCAAAGTAAGCTCATAAAAGGACTTTATTTTTGTGGTGAAATCATGAACCTTGATGGTCCATGTGGTGGGTACAATTTACAATGGTCTTTTGCGAGTGGAAATTTGGCTGGTAAGCTTCTCTAGCTACTTAAGTATGCTACAATTTTATCTTTGAGGAAATACAATGAATATATTGGTAGTTGAAGATGATAGGCTGAGTGCCCAACATCTTATAAAAGTTTTAAAGCATGAAAAATATATTTGTGATTTAGCTCTTGGTTATGAAGAAGCGAGAACACTTCTGGATCTTAACACCTATAGTATCGTTCTTCTTGACTGGAATCTTGGCGATGGTGACGGACTAGAGTTACTCAAAGAGATGCGAGAACTTGGTATTACAATACCTGTTCTTATGCTCTCAGCAAACTCCGAGATAGACGATAGAGTAAAAGTTTTAGATAATGGTGGCGATGATTATTTATGCAAACCTTACTCACATGTTGAACTTCTTGCAAGAATGAGGGTTTTACTTCGTAGAGAGACGACACAAGTAACAACACTTATATCTATTGATGGTATTACTCTTGAGAGTAGTAAACATCAGGTTATTGTAAATGACAAAGAAGTATTGCTAACTACTTCGGAGTACGACTTACTAGAACTTTTTATGCAAAACCCTAACATAGTACTTACACGCTATCAACTCAGTGAACATCTTAACAAAAGTAATTATTCTATAAAACATAGCAATATCGTAGATGTACATGTGAAAAACCTTAGAAAAAAACTCAATGCACCCAAATTTATTAAAACAGTTAGAAGTGTAGGTTACACAATAAAAAAATGAGAACATACAAAAAATCTT
>NZ_JAEMVA010000094.1 GCF_029215955.1 Sulfurimonas sp. SAG-AH-194-I05 | reverse complement strand
GGAAACATTAAATGTAAAATAATCATATATCTATATAAATAAGATTAGATATTCATTTAATGAGCTACCAACTCATCTAAAAGGTTATCAGAGGAATCTGGTAACTCATTAAGTGAATAAAATAGAAGATGAGTTGGTAGCCATTCTTCTACACTTAAATCAAACACCAAAGATTTATTATGAATCAACACAATTTAATTACGGGTGAAGTCACCCAAAGACCTATCCAAATGCCAATGGCTAAAATGGATGAAGTTGTTACTCCTGATGATGTCCTATTCTCTAATGAAAAAGACACTAAACAAGAAAAACCAAAACACAAACTTTTTAATACAAATAAAAAGAAGAAACAAAAAAAGGACGAGAGAGTTCCTTATGATTACAATGTTGATGTAGCTAAACCAAATACATTTAACTTTGATTTTCAACCAACAATCATTAAACCTATTTTTAATGCAGTAAGAGCTGGAAGTGTTAGAACTCCAAGCGATACTATTATCGCTTCTATCATTTCAACGATGACAGAAAAGTTTAGTTTTTTCAGAGTGGGAACAACATATCCTTTTCAAGCAAAAATTATTACCTCTAATATGTATTCAATTACATACACCAAATCAGGAGCAGGAAAAGATTTAAGTGCAGCTGTTACTAATGATATTTTTAGTGAGTTTAATAAAGAGATATACACCACAATATCTTGGGCAACAAAACGGTACGAAAAGGATGTTGATAGAATAATTGCTCTTCAAGACCCAAACGATAAAGATAAGATTGATACTCTAAAAGCTTCAAAGTTTTTATCTCATATATCTTATATTCAAACAGAATCAACTGATGAGGGTATTATGGAAAATATGCGGACCTTTATGAAAATTGGTGTTGGTTCTATCACTTGGAGAGTTCAAGAGATGGGAGATATGTTACTGAAAAGTTCAGAAGGCTCTTTTAGCATGAAGTTAGTTAAAGAGCTATATGATAGTTCGTCCACCTACAATAAACAAATCAAATCTGCATCTCAATCAAGTGTATCAGGTGTTCCTTTTAATGTTATAGGTTATACCTCCCCACAAGGTTTATTTGATGATGGTAATAAAACCAAAATCAAAAAGGAGATGTCAAGAGGTAATGTAAGAAGATTTCACTCTATTATGCCAACTCAAAATGAGTACCCAAAACTTGAACCAAAAGATATGAGCAAAGAGGACAGGCTTGAAAAGTTAAAAGCCAATAAACAAGGTTTAGTTTTTGTTGAAAAATACAAAAGTAAGTTTGAAGACATTGCTAAAGAACTACAAGAGCCTTTGTATGAAAATGTTGAACAACAATATAGAGAGTTAAGTGATTCAACTATTCCAGGGCTTACTCATTTTAGTAGAGTTGTAGGGAAAATATTTGAATGGAGCGATGAAGCGGCAATTTACTTTGATGTATATAATGAAAAAATTGATTACCGATGGGCTAACGCTAAAAATGGGGACGACGAAAGTGTAAGTGATTTAGCATATAGGACTTTAAAACTTATCCCTATATACTGCATCTTAAATGGTAGTGATAAAATTACTGAACTTGAAGTTAGACAAGCCATCTATTTAGTTGAGTATTTTCATAGCCATTCTCAAAACTTAAAAACTTTAATGGATGAGAATTCAACTGTTGAGATTGAAGACAATAAAATATATGAGTTTTGGAAAGAGCATATTGGAGAACATTTTTCATTAAGTACTATCAGAAGAGAAGCACGATTAACAAAGGACAAAGAGAGAGACCCAAGATATTATGATGCAGCTGTTGCTCTCGCTGATGACGATGAAAACTATGAGCTTGAAATCATTGAAGATAATGTTAGAGGTAAAAGTATCAAAAAGTTTGGCTTGATTGAAATTGAAGATATTGATTTAGAGGATATGGAGGACGAGGATGAATATTAGCACTCACAAGTATATCCCTAATTTATTAGAAGATGGCAGCCTTGATAAACAAGATGCCATGGCTCAATCAGTGGGTGGCTTTAAAGCAAAAAAAGTTTATGATATTCAAAAGTTAGCCTCATTGGTTTCTAAAAATATTGTATATGCCCCAATTCATTTTAGAGGTAATTACCGTAAAAAAGAAAATGCCATTTTAGATATTGACTTAATGGTATTTGATATTGATGATGGTAAAACTATGGATGCAGTTTTAGATAGTAAGTTGGGTCAAAATTATGAAGTTCTCTTACTAAAAACAGCATCTTGGACTGCAATCAAAGAGAAGTTTAGAGTTTTCATACCATTAAAAACACCTATTGCCTTTTCTGATATTGATGAGTACCGAGAGTTTTACAAGTTCATTGATAGATACTATGGCTTAAATGGTGACGACAAAGCTATGGAGGCTGGTCGTGGATATATTGGTATTAAAGGCAAAGAAGCGATAATCTCTGCAGGAGAAAAATGGATTGACCTTACTAAAATGAAAGATAAGATTATGAAGAAAATAAGAAGGGATTTGTTAAAGAAAAAACTACTTCAAGAGAAAAAAGATGAAGCTACCAAAAGATATAGAATTCTTAATAATATTAAAGTTCCTACTCCATCTCAAATAGTTAAATCTCCTTATTTTTTAAAGGTCATTTCTTCAATGGGTGATGGCAATCATTATGGTACAGTTTTTAGTTTATTGAAACATTGTAGAGAAAAAGGGATGAGTGCTAGTGAAGCGGCGGAGGCTATTTTACTTCTTAATATTAGTGGAGAGTATAGCGATAAAAACGACTTAATAAAAAAGTTCAACTCATAAAC
>NZ_JAEMVA010000093.1 GCF_029215955.1 Sulfurimonas sp. SAG-AH-194-I05 | reverse complement strand
TGACATATTTCCCATTCCTGGCATCATCGAAAGCATTGAGCTCATAGAACCCATCTTTTTCATTGATTCCATTTGTTCTAAAAAATCATTATAATTAAACTTACCTTTTTGAATTTTCTTTGTCATTCTTTTTGCTGTTGCTTCGTCAATTACATTTGCAGTTTTCTCAGCAAGACCTTCAATGTCTCCAAAACCCATCAAGCGGTTTACAATACGATCGGGTATAAAGACTTCTAAGTCTTCCATTTTCTCACCGCTACCTATAAAGCGAAGAGGAACTTGAACTTGAGAGGAAAGACCAAGCGCTACTCCACCCTTTGAATCTCCATCATATTTTGAGAGAATAACACCATCTATACCGATTTTCTCTTTAAAGCTTGTCGCTGTTTTAATAGCATCTTGACCAGTTAAAGAATCTGCAACATAATATATTTCATGTGGATTAGCTACTTTTTTAACTTCAGCTAACTCATCCATAAGAGCATCATCAATTGCTAAACGACCGGCAGTATCAATAAGCACAACATCATATATTTTATCATTTGCATATTTTATTGCTGCATTTACTACATCTACAGGGTTCGTCGCATCTGTTTCTTCAAAGAGTTCAACTTCTATTTGTGTTGTAATTTGACGAAGTTGCTCAACTGCTGCAAGACGCTGTAAATCGGCTGCTACTATAAGAACTTTTTTCTGCTTATTTTTTAAATAAACTGCCAACTTACCTGTTGTTGTTGTTTTACCTGAACCTTGTAAACCTGTCATTAAAATAACAGTTGGTGGATTTGAAGAAAATGTAAAACCTTTACTCCCCCCAATTTCAAGAAGCTCATAAAGTGCAGTTCGCATAGCTTCAAGGAATTGATCTTTACCAATTCCTTTGGCCTTAGTATTTACTTGAACCTTTGCTATTAACTCTTTTACAACCTTATGATTTACATCTGCTTTTAAAAGATTTTTCTTTAGCTCAGTAAGTGCTTTTGTAAGTGCCTTTTCATCATCATGAAAACGGATTTTCTTTATGGCATTTGTAAACGAATCGGTTAAAGTTTCAAACATAGTATCTCTTTATTTTAGTATTAAAATTACGCGATTATATCGAATAATTACTGAAAGTTAGTAAATATAGTAGGCTCTTTTGCCACAAATTCCATACCTAAAAGTCTCACCTTATACGCATGGAGCATAACACGTTTTGCACGTCTTCCACCGTATTGTTCATCCCCAATTATTGGGTGATCTATATAACGTAAATGTGTGCGAATTTGATGTGTTCGTCCATGATGGATAATACACTTTATTTTCGTCTTATTTGCACTCACAATATCTGGAAAAAATTCAGTTCTTGCTGGCTTACCTTTTCCGGAAACATTTGAGTACGCCTTGTTATTTTTTTTCTGTGTTAAAATTGCTTTATCTACTTCAATTGGTTCAGAAATTATTCCCTCAACCCATGCGATATATTCCTTATAAACCTTGTCTTTTTTAAACTCTTTTATTGCTTTTTCTCTAAACTCTTCATTTTTTACAAGCATCAAAACACCACTTGTTTCACGATCAAGTCTATGAAGAAGAACTGCTGGTTTAAACTGTCTCTCTAACTCATCTGAATTAACATATGCTGGTTTATCCACTACAACTAAGTCATCATTTTCAAAAATGGGTTTAGCCCGTTCTATTTTTATGACTCTAAAGATAGTTTTTTCGTCTATTTCACCACGTGCTATCATCACCTTTTTATTTCCAACATAGACAAGACCTCTGTCTATCATTGATTTTCCCTGAGAGTTTGAAATTCCCTCTTGTAACGCTAGGATTTTATATGCTTTTTCTAATGCCACCTAGTACTCCTTAATTTTATTTATCACTGTTTCTAAGTTAATTGTTTCATCTACCATTGATGGAGGTAAATTTCCACATGCCACAAGGGCTTCACAAATAGCATCTTTCTCTACATACTGAACGTGATGCACATATTTATAAAGTTCCTTTTGGTCAGAAAAATGCTTTCCTGTAATGATTTTACATCCAAAATATGCAGGTTCAAGTGGGTTATGCCCACCAACTCCTTCTTTAAATGCACCACCGACTATTGCAATATCACTTATTGCATATATGTTGTTTAACTCACCCATAGCATCTACAAGAATTAAATCTGCTTCAAAAGTCTCACATGTAGAGAACCTTGAAACACGCAAATAATTTTCACTTGCATATTTTTGCATCAGTGAATAAACACTATCAAACCGTTCTGGATGCCTTGGAACAACAATGAGTTTCGAATCATTTTCTTTTCTATACTTTACAAACTCTTTTAAAATAGAATCTTCTTCACTCTCATGCGTACTACCAGCTACAATAGTCTCTCCATGTGGTTTTTCGTACTCTTTTGTTTTTTTAATTTCACCTGCAAGTTTAATGTTCCCTATCACTTCAATATTTCTAGCACCTAATGCTAAAAAACGATTTTTATCTGCTTCACTTTGTGCATATATAATTTCCACATGTCCAAGCATTTTCTTGTAAAACCAAGCAAGTTGTAAATATTTTTTTGCACTTTTTTCTGATATTCTAGCATTTAAAAGAATAACTTTTGTTCCTTTTGCATGCATCGTTGCAAAAAGCATAAACCAAAACTCTGCTTCTAAAACTACAAGTACCTTTTGTTTTTTAGCCCAAAAAGGGATAAACATCTCATAGGGCAAGTATCTCGTTTCAAAACCATAACTGCTTGCCTGTGCTTGACCCGTGTGTGTGACGGTAGTTATTTTGACATCTTTGTCTTTTAGATTTTCAAGAATTATCTTAATCGCTTTTGCTTCACCAAAAGAGCATACATGAAACCAGATACCATTTTCATAT
>NZ_JAEMVA010000092.1 GCF_029215955.1 Sulfurimonas sp. SAG-AH-194-I05 | reverse complement strand
TTTTCAGGTTCAGCAACGTTAGCGGAAGCTGTTATGTCCTTAAATGTAGACAAAGGAAAGAGGAAATTTATCTGCGTTGAAATACCTGAGGACTTAGATGCTTCTTTAAAGATGGCATCTGGAAAAGCAAAAGAAGTACTCTCTCATGCCATTGCATTTTTAGATGAGGTCAAAAAGCCACATGTAATGACAGAAATAGGAAAAGAAAGAATCATAAGAGCCGGGAAAAAAATACTTCAAGACAACAAAAATAAAGAGGGCATAGAAAACCTAGACATAGGGTTTAAAGTTCTAAAAATCGAAGATTAAACAAAGTAACGAATCGAAGCAAAACCATAAACAGAAGTTGTTTCTAACCTTTGCACATGCGAAGGTGTCACAATACCGCCAAGTGCAAAAATTTTTATGCTACATTTTTCTAAAAGGTTTTCTAAGTCTTTGATTCCTTTGGGTTCACCCTTGTTTGGTGTATGAAAAATAGGGCTATATGTCACTGCATCAGCTCCCATACTTTGGGCTTGTAAAACTTCTTTATAGGAATGGGTACTTATGATTACTTCTAGGTTTAAACTCTTAGCATGTGAAATTTCATTAAACTGTTGTGAAGTTAAATGCACACCGTTTGCACCTACTTTTTTTGCTAAAACTACATTTTGGTGTAAAAATGTTTTGATATTTTTAAATTTTCCACATGTAAGCATGAAGTTTTTTGCTTCTTTATTATAGTTAGGATGCTCTTTATCTCTATAAAGCACGTACTCTGGCATGTGGGTTTGGAGCTGTTTTTTTAAAGTAGGGTAAGACTCAGGTGATGTTATAAGGTATTTTCTCATCTTCATTTTCTCTTTATTTTCTATAATTATACACTCCTTGGGCTGTGAAGATAACACAGAGTATAGAAGTATGTTTAAATCTTATATTTCTATTGATATATTTTGTGTATAATCTACTTAAATTATAACAAAGAGAATATATGACACCTATACAAAGAGTTTTAGACGCGATTGAAGAGATTAAAAAAGGTAAGATGGTCATCATGATTGATGATGAGGACAGAGAAAATGAGGGTGACCTAGTGTACGCAGCAGCTTTTTCAACTTCTGATAATGTAAACTTTATGGCTACCCATGCACGTGGACTTATTTGTGTAGCACTTAGTAAAACTATTGCAACAAGACTTGACTTAAACCCAATGGTAAGCTCAAACACTTCTTCGTATGAAACGGCTTTTACTGTTTCTGTTGATGCTAAAGATGCACTTACTGGAATCTCTTCTGCTGAACGTGATGACACGATTAAAATTCTTGCAAATCCTATTTCTAAATCTGTTGAACTTGTAAAACCTGGTCATATCTTTCCTCTTATAGCGAAGGAAGGTGGTACGCTTGTTCGCACTGGTCATACTGAGGGTTCTGTTGATATTTGTCGTTTAGCAGGTCTTAGTGAAGCGGGTGTTATTTGTGAAATCATTAAAGAAGATGGAACAATGGCACGACGTGATGACCTTGATGTATTTGGTGAAAAGCATGGTCTTAAAACTGTTTTTATTGCAGACATTGTTGCATACCGTTTAGCAAATGAGTCTCTTATAAATGAAACAAATGTAGAAGAAATTGACTTTTTTGGAGTAAAGGTAAGTAAACATACATTTACAGATCACGATAAAATAGAACATACTGCAATAGTTTTTTACAAGGCTGGAGAAATAGCAAATGTAAGAGTTCATAATGTTGTGACAGATATAGAACTTTTACTTAATCAGAAAAAATACAACAACCTTGTAGGTTCTATAGAGTATTTAAAACAAAACTCAGGTGTTCTTGTTTTTATTAACAAAACACACCATCAAGATGATGCTTCTATGAAAGAAATAGGAACTGGTGCACAGATTTTAACTTCACTTGGTGTTTCTAAAATGAACCTTATCACTTCGTTGAAAGAGTCAGACTTTAGTGCTCTTGGTGGTTTTGGATTAGAAGTTAATGAGATTATTAACGTTTAGAACTTCATTTTTTTTACTCCTTTTTTTAGCTTTTTCTTTAGAAGCTAAAATGCTGAGTAGAACGCAAATTGTTATGGGTACATTTATTAACATAGCAGTAGAAGAAAAAGACAAAGCCTTTATAGAAGATGGTTTTAGGACTTTTAAAAATATCGATGCGAGTCTTTCTACTTTTAATCCAAACTCTCCCATATATAAACTTAACCAAACTAAAAATACTCCCTTAAATACTACGAGTTATGAAGCACTTCTTTTAAGCACAAAATATTACGAGACAACAGATGGCTATTTTGATATAAGCATAGGAAGTATTACAAAAGATTTGTATCACTTTGGAGAAGAGGAACATTTACCACATGGTAAGGATATGGCAAATGCTTTTATAGGTTTTAAGGGACTCTTTTTTAACAAAAAGAATGCTTCACTTCATAAAAATATGAAAATTGACCTAGGGGGAATGGGAAAAGGTTTTGCAGTTGATAAGGTAGCTGATTATTTTAAAGATAAAAATAGTACAAAGGCTATTATTGCAGCAAGTGGAGATATTCGATGTTTAGATACATGTGACATAGATATCACAAATCCATTCTCACAAGAGCCTTTAGTTTCTTTTATAACGAGAGACAAAAATATGGGAATAAGTACAAGTGGCAATTACAACCGGTATGTAGAATCAACAAAAAACAACCACCTAATAAACCCGAAGCGAAAATATTCTCAAAATAACTTTGTTTCAATTACATTGATTTCCCACATGCCAAGTGCTGACTTAGATGCGTATACAACAGCTGCAAGTGTGATGCCAGTAAAGGAATCCTATAACTTTTTACATACTTTGAAAACTGCATATATTATTTTACATGTGGA
>NZ_JAEMVA010000091.1 GCF_029215955.1 Sulfurimonas sp. SAG-AH-194-I05 | reverse complement strand
TAATTGAAGAATTAATAGAGTTAAAAAAATATCGGATAGGATATTTATATGATTGTTGATATATTAAGTGACTTACACTTGGACTTTTATTTTCCCCAAGAGATGGAAGCTAGCATAGATGCTGTTAAATCTATATTTGACCCTATATTTTTTGAAAATCAGAAAAGAAAAATCGGAGATGTCCTCATTATCGCAGGAGATATAGGACATTACAATCATCAGAATATTCAAATATTAAAAATATTGCAAGCTGAATATTACCAACATATAGTATCTGTACTTGGTAACCACGACTATTATCTCATAAATCGTATTGCTGAAGATAATTATGATAAGGACTCTTTTAATCGTATTAAAGAGATGAGGAGTTTAATAAATGCTGAAGAGAATATGCATTGTTTAAATGGTACTGTTGTTACAATAGATGGAGTGAAGTTTGGTGGTTGTGATAGCTCTTATAATAATGCTTACCTAAAAGCTTATTTTCCATTAGTAAATCATCCTACATATAATAATAACCTTTGGAAAAGCAGTATTAATGATTATGCAAATATGGGTGGAGTAAACCAGTACAACCAAATATATAAACTTGAACTTCCTAAAATTGAAGCTGTCTATAAAGAGTGCGATATAATGATAACGCATGTGAATCCATCTTTTTTGCATGATCATATGTCTCAATATTATATGAACCAAAAATCAAATACATTTTTTTGTTTCAACGGGCATAGGTATATGCAAGATGGAACTATGAAATATTGGGTGTTTGGGCATACTCACGATACGCTTGAATATGAACATGAGGGAGTAAAATGTATCTGTAATCCTTTTGGTTATCCGGCTGAGAGTTCTCATGGAAAAGATACTCGAATTAAGAGTATAGAGATATGAATAAAGGTATTTGGATTATTGGTGATGTACACGGTGAGTATGATATGCTCATTGGGCTTATAGCAAAGCTGCCACAAGATGCAAAAATTTGTTTTGTGGGGGATTTGATAGATAGAGGTAAAAAATCCGCTGAAGTTGTTAATTTCATTATTGAAAATAAATATGACTGTGTTTTAGGTAATCATGAAATCATGATGATTGAATCACTTAATGATTCATATGCTAAGGAACTGTGGGAACTATCTGGTGGTAAGCAAACATTAGAATCTTACACAAAATTTGAGGATGATATCTTTACTTTGCATATTGAATACTTTAAACAATTACCCTATTTTTTATATTATGAAATGAAAAATAATAAGCCTTTAGTTGTTTCGCATTCTTATATTCATGATGTTTGGGTTGATAAAGAACATCTCTATACTCAATACGATGGAAAAAGTATTTTATGGCAACATATGCATAATAAGAAACTATTTCATCCAACAAAAGAAGTTGCTAACAATCTCTTTAATATCTTTGGTCATTCTGTTTTAAAAAAGCCTTATGTAAAAGAATACTTTGCAATGATTGATACAGGCGCTACATATAAAAACAAAGTAGGACTTGGAAAACTTAGTGCAATACATTATCCTAGTTTAAAGATTATAGATTTTTAAACTAGGTGGATAAGGATGAATCAATGAAAACAATAGATAAGAAGCAATATCATCGTATTTATCATATACTAAACAGGAATATTCACGTTTCGTATAAGTATGAATTTGACGAGATTAGAGAAGCTTTTTTGGTTGAGGATTATGATAATACTACTTCTCGTCAAAGGATGATTTACTCTAAATTTTTTAAAGAGTGTGATGTAGATGACCTTGAGACTTTTGAGAAAGTTTTTGGAGTGTCTAAGAGGAAAATCAAGAAGATTTATACTCAGATTCCCGAAAGAGTATTTCTAGGTGTAGCAGAGGTTTGGGATAAAAGATTTAGATTAAAATATTTGGATGAGCTAAAAAATAGGGGATGTCGTGAGTATAAAATACCTCTAATTTTACAAAAAATAATGGACAAGAAGTATAAAAAAAAGCTTAAAGGAAAAAGAAGAAAAGGTCCTATCACGATAAAACTCATCACACTTAAAGATTATGATGTCTACGATAAAAATAACCACTTCGATTCTCTGCAACATCAAGGAATGGACGGATATGAGACTTTAAGTGATGAGTTTTGCGAAGCTGTAATTGATCGCTATGGAGATAGAGGAAAAGAAGAAATTATGCGCATGGTAGATAGAGGACAAATATCCCTTAAAGATGCTGTGCTTATACTCAAGGATGAATATAAAAAGTTTGCTAAGTTAGTGCCATGTGTATGGGATGACGATGATGAGTGTCTTTAATCTATATGAAAAGATACCTTCAATTTGTAAAAGGATATATTTAGATCACTCAGGCTTCCTATCCATTTGCATTGCGAGAACACCATTCCCACTTCTTAAGGATTTAATTTCATCATTTATTAGCTCTCTAAATTCTTCTTCTGAAAAATGACTTTCATTTAACCTGTTACTGATTAATTCATCTAACTCTTTTTCCAAGAGGTCGGCTACTTCATCATCTAATATTTGTTGTTGGATTTTATCAATAAAACTTAACTCAGCGGTAGGCAAATCTTTTAAAATTTTGAATGTATACAAACTGTTTAAAGTTTTAAATTTTGCAACTTCATCGACAACTTCATATTCAACTATCAAACTTGTAGCAAAAATTAATTCATTATATTCTCCAAAAAAGAATAATCTGTCGAAGTCAAAGCTTATTTTTCCATATCTTGAGATGAACTTTTTTTTCATAACATTGTTGCTAGTTTCTAAAAGAAGTGCGTTTGCCTGAGAAAATGAAGATTTTGGGCTGCTTAATTTCACAAGCACTTCACCATCATCTTCCATGTTTACACAGAAGTAATTTTTATCTAAAAGATTTCTAAAAAGTAAATCATTTCCTCCTGCAATATCCTCTAATTTACAAAAGCCATTCTCTTTAATTAATTCTATTAGT
>NZ_JAEMVA010000090.1 GCF_029215955.1 Sulfurimonas sp. SAG-AH-194-I05 | reverse complement strand
TAAAAAAGACAAACGTACTATTAGTACTGGTCAGCTAAACAGATTACTCTGCGTACACATCCAGCCTATCAAGCTTGTAGTCTTCAAGCGTACTTCAGGGAACGTTCATCTCGGAGTTGGCTTCCCGCTTAGATGCTTTCAGCGGTTATCTCATCCGTGCGTAGCTACCCAGCGATGCTCTTGGCAGAACAACTGGTGCACCAGTGGCACGTCCAACCCGGTCCTCTCGTACTAGGGTCAGCTCTCCTCAACGTTCCTACGCCCACGGAAGATAGGGACCGAACTGTCTCACGACGTTCTGAACCCAGCTCGCGTACCGCTTTAAATGGCGAACAGCCATACCCTTGGGACCTGCTCCAGCCCCAGGATGCGATGAGCCGACATCGAGGTGCCAAACCTCCCCGTCGATGTGAGCTCTTGGGGGAGATCAGCCTGTTATCCCCGGCGTACCTTTTATCCTTTGAGCGATGGCCCTTCCACACAGAACCACCGGATCACTATGACCGTCTTTCGACTCTGCTCGACATGTATGTCTTACAGTCAGGCTAGCTTATGCCATTATACTCTACGAGGGATTTCCAACCCCTCTGAGCTAACCTTTGTAAGCCTCCGTTACTTTTTAGGAGGCGACCGCCCCAGTCAAACTACCCACCAGACATTGTCCTCGCACAAGATAATTGTACGGAGTTAGCTATCAGAATATTCAAGGGTGGTATCTCAAGGATGCCTCACTATGAACTGGCGTCCATAGATCAAAGGCTCCCACCTATCCTGCACATGAATATCCCAATAGCAGTGTCAAGCTATAGTAAAGGTGCACGGGGTCTTTCCGTCTTTCCGCGGGTAGGAGGAATTTTCACCTCCACTACAATTTCACTGGATCCCTGGTTGAGACAGCTCCCATCTCGTTACGCCATTCATGCAGGTCGGTATTTAACCGACAAGGAATTTCGCTACCTTAGGACCGTTATAGTTACGGCCGCCGTTTACTTGTGCTTCAATTCATGCCTTCGCAAAGCTAAGCAATCCTTTTAACATTCAAGCACCGGGCAGGCGTCACACCCTATACATCCTCTTACGAGTTAGCAGAGTGCTGTGTTTTTGGTAAACAGTCGGGAGGGACACTTTGCTGCGACCACGAAAGGCTTGAGGAAGTAAATTCCCTAACCTATGTGGCACACCTTATACCGAAGATACGGTGCTAGTTTGCAGAGTTCCTTAACCAGGGTTCATCCACGCGCCTTAGAATACTCATCTCACCCACCTGTGTTGGTTTACGGTACGGGCAACATACAATCTCGTTTAGAGGCTTTTCTCGGCACGACAGTATCAAGGGTTCTAAACGCTTACCGAAGTAATTGTTCAGCCTGTAAGATCTCGGTCTCATGTAAAGCGGATTTTCCTACTTTACGACCTACGTCCTTCGAGCCACTATTCCATCAGTGACCCCCTTTAACTCTATGCGTCCCCCCATCACTCAAACGATTGTATGTCGGTATAGGAATATTAACCTATTTTCCATCGTCTACCCCTTTCGGACTCGACTTAGGTCCCGACTAACCCTACGATGACGAGCATCGCGTAGGAAACCTTGGGTTTACGGCGAAGAAGATTCTCACTTCTTTTCTCGCTACTCATGCCTGCATGCTCACTTCCATCCGCTCCAGCACTCCTTACCGGTGTACCTTCGACGCTGAATGGAACGCTCTCCTACCACTCATAATAAATTATGAATCTAAAGCTTCGGTGCGTATCTTAGCCCCGTTATATTTTCGGCGCAGAATCGCTAGACCAGTGAGCTGTTACGCTTTCTTTAAAGGATGGCTGCTTCTAAGCCAACCTCCTGGTTGTCACAGCAACTCCACATCCTTTTCCACTTAGATACGACTTTGGGACCTTAGCTGTTAGTCTGGGTTGTTCCCCTCTCGACATAGGATTTTATCACCCTACGCCTGACTCCCGAGGTTACACATGAAGTATTCGGAGTTTGATAGGGTTTGGTACCGCGGTAAGCAGCCCTAGCCCTGTCAGTGCTCTACCCCTTCATGCTAATGCTCGAGGCTATACCTAAATATATTTCGGAGAGAACCAGCTATCACTGAGTTTGATTGGCCTTTCACCCCTATCCACATGTCATCCCAACAGTTTTCAACCTATACGGGTTCGGTCCTCCACTGGCTCTTACACCAGCTTCAACCTGCACATGGATAGATCACTCAGTTTCGGGTCTGCAGCATCTGACTAATTCGCCCTATTAAGACTCGCTTTCGCTACGGCTTCTCGTTCGATTAACCTTGCCAGATACCACAACTCGCAGGCTCATTATGCAAAAGGCAGTCTGTCACACTTGTATTGCTACAATAGTGCTCCAAATGATTGTAAGCCATAGGTTTCAGGTTCTATTTCACTCTGCTCACCGCAGTCCTTTTCACCTTTCCCTCACGGTACTAGTTCGCTATCGGTCTGGTAGTAGTATTTAGGGTTGGAGGGTGGTCCCCCCATATTCAGTCAAGATAACACGTGTCCCGACCTACTCGTTCGTTAGCATAGTACCCTATAAAGATTTTCGATTACGGGAATATCACCCTCTATGTTTACACTTTCCAGAGTATTCATCTAATCAATATAGTATCACTAACCGCCCTAATCCCGTTTCGCTCGCCGCTACTAAGGGAATCTCGTTTGATTTCTCTTCCTTCAGGTACTGAGATGTTTCACTTCCCTGAGTTCGCCCAACTAAAAGTTGTAACATGATTCGCACCATGCTGGGTTGTCCCATTCAGAAATTCCCGGATCAAAGCTTCTTGGCAGCTCCCCGAGACTTTTCGCAGCCTAGTACGTCTTTCATCGCCTCTACCAGCCAAGGCATCCACCTATGGCCCTTAATATCTTTTTTAATTAATATTAAAATTGTTTGATACAAATAAATGTATCGTTGTTATTCTAATTTGCGTTCACTACCTTACTTAATGTACTAGAGCTAAAGCTCAGTACAGAAAAGAACTAAATTCTTTTCTGTCTAGACATTAAATAGATAGATCCTGTGTTTGTAGTTATTTAGTTAATATAAATAATATC
>NZ_JAEMVA010000009.1 GCF_029215955.1 Sulfurimonas sp. SAG-AH-194-I05 | reverse complement strand
TTGAGTCTCATTAATTTCAGGCTCTTGTATATCTTCTTTTATTTCTCTTTTCATTTGTTCTTCAAACTGTAATTCTAGTCCATGTGATGTCATTATAAAACCATCTACTCTCATTTTTCCATCGTGAATTTTATTATGATGGTCCTTGCATAATGGTACGAGATTATGTTTGTTGTCTTGGTGAAAGTGACCGATAAAGCCTGCTTTATCTGCGAGTGATCGTTGTGAAATATGGTGTACATCTTCAGCCATAGCTCCACAAATAACACATTTAGTTACATATAAATCTTTGTTGTATTTTGACTTTTTCTTCTTGACTAAAAGTTCTAATTCATCAAAATCATTTGAAAGTCTCTTTCTGATTTTATTTGCCGTATCTAAAAATTCACTGTCCATATGAAGTGATTTTGCAAATTCTAGTCCATAAACACTACTACCACTCCCCTTTTGTAAAATTCTATTAAAAAGAAGTCTATCTGACTCTTCATCATACGCAACACTTAAATGTAAATCGACTACATTATTTAAACGTGTGATTTCTTTCATCGTTGAGAGTTGATGTAAATGTGTAGCAAAAAGAAACAAACATCGTGTTTTAGCTAACTTCATAATCGAACTTGCAACAATCGCTACACCTGAAAGCGTTTCAGTACCATGGCTAATTTCATCACCCAAAACTAATGAACGAACAGTAGAACGATTAAAAATATTTTTCATCTCTAACATTTCTACTGCAAACGTGGAAAGACCCTTAGCCAAGTTGTCTTTTGAGACAATACGAGTAAACAAAGAATCAAAAATGGAAAACTTCATAACAGCAGCGCTTACAAAAAAACCTGCTTGTGCCATTAAAACAGCAATACCGATACTTTTCATCAAGGAAGATTTTCCACTTGAATTAATTCCATAAAGTAAAACGCCATTAATATCATGCCCATCATGTACTGAAACTTCAAGCATTACGGTCTGAGGATGTGGTACGTCCATATAATCACGATTTCCCATAACTACATCATTTGGGACGTAAAGACCACCTCTTTCTTGTACTTCAATTAAAGGATGGCGAAGTTGCATAATTTGCATAAAGTTTTCATCTTCAGCTACTTCAACTATCATCGGGCGTGAATGCTTATAGCTTTGAGAAACTTTTGAAGAACTCACACCTACATCTAAGTCCGCAACATAAGAAATTACTCTGTCAAAAAGAAGAGAATAACGTCTTTCATAAACACCTTGGAGTTGGATATATCTCTCTTTAACAAGACTCACAATTTTACGACGATTTTTCATAATCTTATCAGATAAACCATCTGTAAATGGTGAAGTGATTTTTACATTATTTGTTAATTTTTTTACTATAAATTTTGAAAATTCTTCATCTTTCAAAAAATCTTTTTCTATCTGAGAGAAACGATTTTTGCTCAAAGATATATAATAGCCCTCTTTTTCTAACAAGCCTAAACTAACAAGACGACTACTACTTCCAGCTTTTGCAGTAACCAAAAGGATTTCTATTCTTTTCATAATATCTTCAAAAGCTTTAAGCATTACAGAATTTTCATGAACAAGCGTATCAATCATTTCATCAACACCGTCCATTAAAAAATTTTCATCGACTGTATTATTTGTAAAACGACGTGAAATATCAAGATCTATACTTTTAGAAATATCTCGCAAAAATTCATCAAGTTCTGATTCATGAAAAGGTGTTCTTTGAATTTTATACTTCTTTACATACTGCATTAACTCCTTGACACTTAGCATCGACTCATAAATATGGTTCATTTCAAAAGGATGAAGACGACCTAAATTTAAACGACGGGACAACCTTTCTAAATCATACACTCCTCGCATAGTCTCATCTAAGTATCGCACATGCGAAGAAACTTTTTCTATTAAATTATAACGGCGTTCAAGCTCATCTTTTTCCATTATAGGATTTAAAAGTCTTTCTTTAAGTAAACGTCGCCCTATTGCTGTTGCACTTTTATCTAACATTTTTAAAAGTGTGAATTCTTTTTTATCTTTGGAAATTATTCCAACTTGTTCGAGTGCATTGTTTCCAAGATACATAAATCTTCGATTATCAATTAAAACAGGGCTATGTAACTTTTGAACTATATGGATGTCATGTTCTATTACGAAGTGAATTAAAACAGCTAATGCCTCAGTTATCATCGGGGAGCGTTCAAGGTCTAAATGCTCTATGGGGGCAAGAAGTGATTGTATTTGGTAAACTTCTTTAAATAGCTCATTTTGAAAGTCAATGCGCGGTCTTTCATTGTTCACACTATAATGGTAATGCTCTGCAATTTCTAAGTACTGCATCACATGCCGTTGGTCTGTGATTCCATCTAAAAAACTCACTACAACTTCACTCGTTCTATAAATATTAAGTAAATTAAAAACTTCATCAAGTGCATAGGAGGGGTCCTCACTAGTTCCATGTGTTTCATAAAGAAATGTTTTTCCAGTGGTTACGTCAATAGCAGAATACCCAACTGTGTAAATACCTTTGTGAGAGTCTATTAAAAGTGAAACTATATAGTTGTCGTCATTATCTACAATATGTTCAAAGTTTGTTCCAGGAGAAACTATTTGCGAAATATAACGACTGATTTTAGGAGGATTACCCTTTTGTTTTACAACAATTACCGTATATTTTTGCTCAGAAATTAAACGGTTTAAATAGCGTTCAAATGAAACTGCAGGAACTCCGGCAAGGAGTGGATTTTTATCTGAGTTTTCAATAATGTTTTTATTCTTTTTTGTAAGCTGAATATTGAGAAGTTCTGCTATTTCTTTGGCCTTACCAATTTGAATATCATCATTATTTACTTCATATACTTCATAAAAAGTGCCTATTTCCATAAAAACTACGGTATCCAAACCATATTTATTTTCAAAAAAAACTTGTAATTCAAAATATGTTTGTGTTAATAGTTTGTCTTTGTTATTTAAAATTCCACTGACATCTGATGAACGCATTAAAACCCTTAGTAGTGCTTATTTATGTATAAAATTATAACATAAATGCGCATAGGCTATGCATTTGTGTAAAAAAATTCATTTTTCATTTAATTTAACCAATTTTTAGCTTAATTAAGAATTTTATCTGATATAATAATTACAATAATATTATGATAATAAATATGAGGAATATATGAAAAACTTATTAATCTTAGCCCTTACTTTTCCTATTTTTTCACATGCGCAAGATTTAAAAAGCACCATTCAAGAAATTCTTTCAACGAATCCTATCGTTTTAGAAAGATTAAAAAACTATAATGCTACAAAAGAAGATATTAGAAGTGCGAAAGCTGGTTATTATCCAAAAATCGACCTCTCTATTGGTGTGGGTCAAGAAATTACAAACAAAGACAACGGCGTTACAAGTTCATTTGACTTTACTGTGTACCAAAATTCATTAACCTATACACAAAATTTATTCAAAGGCTTTGAAACAACTTACCAAATAAAGCAACAAGAGTATAAAAAATTATCAGCTTCACATAGCTATATAGAAAAAGTAAATGATATATCCTTTCAAATAGTAAATAGCTACTTAGAACTTATGAAAAATACAGAACTTCTCAAAAATGCACAAGAAAATGTACAAATAAATGAAGATATTTTCACCAAGGTAAAAAAACTTTATGATTCAGGTTTAACAACACTTTCAGAAGTAAATAAAATAGAATCTTCGTTATCTCTAGCAAAATCAAACTATGTAGTACAAGAAAATACATTGCTTGATATAAACTATAACCTTAAACGTGTTCTTGGAAGATTTTTAAACCCCCAAACAATGACAAGACCTGTATTTATAACATCACTTCCTCAAACCATAGAAGAAGCAGCACAGTATGCAATTCAAAACAATCCATCCATTTTAGTAAGTCACAACAACATAAAAGCTGCTCAAGCTTCCTACAAAGAAAAAAAGTCTCCTTTTTACCCTCAAGTAGATATAGAAATCACACAGTCTATGAACAAAAATGTAAGTGCTGTGCGAGGCAAAGAAGACAAACTTAAAGCGATGGCATTTGTGAAGTATAATCTATTTAATGGTTTTGCAGATACTTCTGCACTTCAAAAAAGTGTTTCAAAAATTCACCAAGAAGTTCAAAATAAGAGTAATCTTAGACGACAAGTACTTGAGGGCCTAGAACTTTCTTGGGCGTCAAATGAAAAACTAACTCTGCAATTAGGTCACCTTGAAAACTATAAAGAATTTTCCCTTAAAACATTAACCCTCTATTCAAAAGAATATGACCTAGGGCGTCGTTCACTACTTGACTTACTCTCAGCTCAAAATGATTTTATAGGCTCAAAATCACAAATAATTACAACAAAATATAACATTCTTTTTGCAAAATATAGAATTTTAGATGCTATGGGAATTCTTGTAACAAGTATATTGGATGAAGAAGAAGTTATAAACTTTCGAACACAGGTTGGTTTAGTTACAAATGCATATGAAAACTCTGATAAGGACATACTTCCTATTCATCTTGATAGAGACAACGACTTAATAGTTGATGATAAAGACCTATGCCAGAACTCACTTCCACATGAGATGAAAAATAAATACGGTTGCCAAGACATTATCCAAGATACTGTAAAAATAGAAAGGTATGATGGCTTTTTATTTGACTACTATGATGCACAACTCTCAGATAAGACTGCAAAAAGAATAATCCTTTTAATAAAGCAACTGACCCCTTATGGATTAAATAATATACATTATGAGCTTCTTGGAAATGCAATTATATCCACAATGGACGATGAAACTTCTTTAGAATTTTCAAAGCAAAGAGCAATGGAAGTAAAAGAGATGTTATTGAATGCTGGTGTCTATGAAGAGAACATAACAATAAATCCACAATCAAATACATCACCAATAGCGACAGATGAAACTGACGAAGGTATCAGGATGAATAACCGAGTCGACATCATTATTAAAAAACTAATTTAAAAAAGGGAAATAATGCTTATTACAAGTGCTGATAATTTAAGAATGGATGCTTTGCTTGATTGTCTTGTTTTATTTACTAAACTCTACCATAAGCCCTTTTCAGCTGATGCTTTAACAGCTGGACTACCTATAGAGCCAGGCTCCGAGTCACCCAAACTCTTTTCTATAAATAATGCTAAAGGACTCTTTTCTCGTGCTGCTGAACGTGCTGGACTAAAGTCTTCCCTTATTCGAAGACCCCTTGATCAAATTTCTCCATTACAACTTCCTATGATTGTTTTACTTTCCAACCAAAGTGCTTGTATTTTAGATACATTTTCAAAAGACCATACACAGGTAAAAATTATAATGCCGGCTGAAGAGGCTATTGAACAATGGGTTGATCTTGAAGATTTAGCCGATGAATACATTGGTTTTGGTTTTATGATTAAACAAGAGTTTGAGTATGTTGATGAAAATTCTCGAACACTTCATCTCAATCAAAAACATTGGTTTTGGAGTACTATACGACTCTCAGTTGGAGTATATAAAGATGTTTTATATGCATCTCTACTTATAAACCTTTTTGTTTTAGCCTCTCCACTTTTCACAATGAATGTGTATGATAGAGTTGTACCTAACAATGCCATAGAAACCCTTTGGGTCTTTGCTATAGGAATTAGTATAATCTATGTCATTGACACATTTTTAAAGTTTACCCGTACATTTTTACTCGAGAGTGCTGCAAAGAAAAGCGATGTTATTATGTCTTCTATTATTTTTGAAAAAGTACTTGACTTAAAAATGGCAAACCATCCATCATCAGTTGGGTCTTTTTCATCAAATTTAAAAGACTTTGATTCTATTCGTGGTTTTTTAACAAATGCTACTATGGCAGCTATAATTGACTTACCTTTTGCAGTAATTTTTCTTATTGTTATTGCTTACATTGGTGGTGCTATTGCTGTTATTCCTATGATGACTATGATGTTTATTCTTTCCTATGCTTGGTTTATAAAAAAACCATTACGGGCAAGTATTGAAAGTACTCATGAGGCAAGTGCTAAAAAAAGTGCTATTCTCATAGAAACACTTAGTAATATAGAAACACTTAAAACACTCGGGACACTCAACCAAGTCCAATGGAAATGGGAAGAGTCAACAGGAGAAATCGCAGAAAAAAGTTTGAAATCACGTATGCTTTCTTCCTCTATTCCTACTATTACACAACTTCTCATTCAGCTTAACACTGTCATGATTATTGTTTTTGGGGTGTACTTAATTCAAGACCATGAGCTTTCTATGGGTGGTCTAATCGCTATAGTTATTTTAACAGGACGTGCTTTAGCTCCTATGGGGCAAGTTGCAGGACTGATGACAAACTATGAAGATACAAAAACATCCTATGAAACATTAAATGACATTATTTCACAACCAAGCGAAAGACCTGCTGGAAAAAAATTTGTTCAAAGACCTGATTTTAGTGGGCATGTGGAATTTGTCGATGTTACATTTTCCTACCCCAACACAGAGGTACCTTCACTTAAAAATGTTTCTTTTGAAATACATCCAGGTGAACGTGTTGCAATTATTGGGCGTATTGGTTCTGGAAAAAGTACTATTGCCAAACTCATTCTTGGTTTATATGAGCCTGATTCTGGGCAAATTCTCATTGATGGGATTGACATTAAACAGATTGACCCTGCTGATTTACGTAAAAATATGGGCTATGTATCGCAAGATATTATGCTTTTTCGTGGAACAGTAAAAGACAACATTACCTTCCGGGCAACACATGCAACCGATGGAGCGATGATACGTGCAGCACAAATAAGTGGTACCGCTGAGTTTATTAAAAAACATCCTCGTGGGTATGAAATGCCTATCGGTGAACGCGGTCAAGGTCTTTCAGGTGGACAAAGACAAAGTATAGGAATAGCACGTGCATTTTTAATGAATGCTCCTATAATGCTTATGGATGAGCCAAGTAATGCTATGGATCAAATTACAGAAGCACGTCTTTTAGACAATTTAGACGATGAACTTAAGGGAACAACTTCGATTTTAGTTACACAAAAAATGACTTTACTTAAAATTGTAGAACGCGTGATAGTTATGAATGAAGGTAAAGTGTTCATCGATGCGCCAAAAAATGAAGCACTTAAACAACTTCAAGGCGGAGGCAAAAAAATTGAATCCTAATAATAAATCCCCAGTAGAATTTAAAGAAAAAGACTACGAGTTTATGAACAGCCTAAGTGCGGCTATATTACATAGGTCACCTTCTAGCGTAAGTAAAGTTATTAAAATTTGGTTATTTAGCGTTTTTGCTTTTATCGTATGGGCATCACTTGCTGAAATAGATGAAATAACTCGTGGTGATGGCGATGTAATTCCTTATGGACAAAATCAAATAATTCAAAATCTTGAGGGTGGAATTTTAGAAGAGATTTTAATTGATGAGGGTCAACTCGTAAAAAAGAATCAAATCATTTTAAAAATTAGTAATGTAAAATCACTTTCAACATCAAGAACCAATGAAGTAAAATACCATGATTTAGAAGACAAAAGAGTAAGGCTTTATGCTGAAGCAAATGGTTTAGACTTTAAAGCAGATCATGATGATAAACAAATAGAACTCGAAAGACAACTCTACGTTTCAAATAAAATAGAATACAAAGCAAAAGACACTTCTTTGTATAAGCAAGTCCTGCAAAAAAGACAAGAACATAAAGAGGCAAAAGCTCGTGTTCGTTCATTGAAAAAATCACTTGAATATGTCCAAGAAGAGATAGCTATGACTGCACCTATGGTACGAGAAGGTGTAAAGTCAAAAGTCGATTTTTTAAAGCTTAAGCGTGAAGCAAATGGAATTGAAAACGATATAGAATCCGCCGCACTTTCACTTCCTAGACTACAGTATGCAATCGAAGAATACATAAACAAAAGAGCCGAAGCAAAACAACTTTTTATTAATAACGCTAAAAAAGAACTCAATGAAGTGACAGCTGAAATGTCAAAAATAAAAACACAGCAAATTGCATACAGTGATCAAGTCGATAGAACTGTTGTGCGGTCATCTGTTGATGGAATCGTTCAAAAAGTTTTTGTAAATACTGTTGGTGGAGTAATCAAACCAGGTGCGGACTTGGTTGAGATTGTACCAAGCGATACAAGACTTTACTTAGAAATTAAAATTAAACCTAGTGATATTGCTTTTATTCGTCTTGGAGCTGAGGCACAAGTGAAGATTTCTGCTTATGATTATGCTATTTATGGAGGACTTGTTGGCATAGTGTCAAACATATCTCCTGATACAATAACCGATAAAAAAGAAAATACTTTTTATCTTATAAACGTTATAACAACAAAAAATTACTTAGGAACAGAGGAAAAACCTTTTAAAATAACACCAGGAATGATGGCAAATGTCGATATTATCACAGGTAAAAAAACTGTTATGCAGTATATTTTAAAACCTATTTTAAAATCAAAACAATACGTATTTTCAGAGAGATAAATAATGGAAATTATATTTTTTAGTACCAATTCAGACATGATTAGCGAATGGAATTCTATGCATTCTATAGAATTTTCATTAGTATGCTCAGACATAGAGTCACTTCAAGAAACTATAAAAAAACATGATACATATGCTATCATCATAGATTATGATAGTGTTTCAAGTGAGTTTAACAAGCTTATTTCTGCTGGTGATACTATAAAAAATATAATTGTTTTAGAAAAATCTCCAGAAATTGCTACTGGAAAAATGTTACTTTCACATGCTGTAAAAGCCTACGGAAACTCTAAAATGCGTTCCTCTCACTTTTACCAAATGATAGAAACAGTTATGTATGGAAAAGTTTGGACATATCCAGAACTTACAATAGCCCTTGTAAAATCTACTAAACATGCTGATTTAAATGAAGATTCTCTTCAACTTATTAAAAATAGACTTACAAGGCAAGAAGTTCGTGTTGTAAAACATATACTTAATGGTTTAACAAATCAAGCAATTTCTACTAAACTTGGAATAACACTACGAACAGCTAAAGCACATGTAAGCTCTATATTTCAAAAACTTCATGTAACAGATAGAATATCTTTAGTTTTACTTCTAAAATAATTCTTTGGATTCTTGAAGTTTTGCATAGGCTGGTTTATAACCATTTGAAGCAGCTTGTTTATAGTAACGGTATGCTTTTTTCAAATCTTTTACCACACCTAAACCTTTTGCATACATATCTGCTATGTGAAAATAAGAACGGTTATGTTTTTGCTTGGATGCATAGGTAAAGTACCGCATAGCTTTTTCATAGTCCACATCACATCCCTTACCTATTTTATAACATAAGGCTACATTAAACTGCGCTTTAGCAAGTTCTTGATTAGCTGCTAGTGTATACCAGTAAAGTGCCTTATCAAAGTTTTTATGTTCTTTATCTTCATGGAGTAATCCAAAAATATTTTGTGCATACGATACACCTTTTTTCGCCATATATTCATAACGATAGTACTCCGATGAAAAACAATCTTCAATATGATTATTTACCAAAGCTTTATCAAAATGAATTTTATAGTTTAAAATTTCTTTTATTTCATCAATATTAGCTCTTGTTTTATGGTTTTTATCTGTCATTCGTTTAATAATATAAAACATTTTTTTAGATATTTTTACATGTGAAAAAGCATCTATGTACAAATGAGCAAACATTTTTTTAGCAAAACTATAACTTGTATCAAAACCATAGATATGTTCACCACTTAGCATGTGGAAAAGCGTGCATCCTAAAGAATATATATCTGATGCATATGTTTGAATACCTTTATATATCTCAGGAGCAGTAAAGTCATCATCACCTTGAATATGCAATGTTTTTGTAAAAGAACCTAACTTTACAATATCATAATCAATAAGATAAAACTGATTCTCTTTTTTCATAATATTTTCAGCTTTTATATCACCATGTATTATCTCATTATCTTGTAAATATTCTAAAGAACTGAGCATTTGTGAAAGTATAAGACAGGCTGTCGATTCTCTTATAGGATCATTTTTTACAATCTTTGCTAAACTAGAATCTTTTGTATGCTCCATAAGTAATATATAATTACCTTTGACTTTTTTACTAAGATATGTCCGAAAAAAAAGCTCTGAATTATTTAAAAGTTCTAAAACCATAAGTTGTTTTTTAATCCGTACCATGTTCAAAGCATTATGTAGAAACTTCAATGCATATTCTTTTGATGTATCTGAAGTGTCTTTCACATGATACACAGTTCCAAATCCACCACGTCCCAACTGTTTTATAACTGTATAGTTATCAATTTGTATCGGTTTTTTAGAACTATTTGTAAATACCATTTTAGCTCTCTGAAATATTTATTTCTGTACTAATTTCCAGTGTAACAGTTTTATCATCTTCTATACCCGTTACTTCTTGGTATGTTGCTCCTGTTTCTGCATCTGTTTTAAAGGCACCAAGTGTCCACTCAGCATCATCACCTTGTGTATTAAGGTTAATGCTATCTGAATCATCCCCATCAATTCTTAAAATATTATCATCATCTGTTACATTCAGTACATCTTCTGTACTCAAAGACGTTATAGACTGTGCACCTGATTCTAAGTCTAATACTTCTATATTGCGTATATTGTCATCTAATGCACCAAAATCAATAGTTATATCTTCATTTATCATCAATGTATCAAGACCTTCTCCACCATCTATAAGAGCTTTACTTCCTTCAAAATCTTCTCCTAATTGACTTGATGAATCTGATGAACTGGAATTCGCACTTTTAAAATCATTTGCTCCTACTACAAAAGTATCGTCACCAGCCTCACCATAGGCTTGAAAATCTTTACCATCAATGTTGATTGTATCATCACCATCCCCACCATATGCTTCTTGCTCTTTTACTGATTTTCCATCACCCATAGTAATTGTGTCATCATTTTCTGTCCCAGTTGCTACTTCTCCATCAGAATCTGACATAGTAATCGTTTCGCCCTCAACACTAACTACACTTTCATCTAAATCAGTATGAACAGTTACTGTATTAGTATCATTACTGCTACTTTCTGTTGTAGTTATAGATGCTGTTATCTCATTAAGCGCACTATTACTAATCAAACTTGCACTTGTTAATGTCACAGAAGCACTACCATCAGAATTTACAGGTATTGTGTATGTACCATCTGCGTTTATATCCACTCCACTTATTGTCACACCGCTTGGTACATTATCTATAGTAATGGCACTTAAACTTTCACTTCCGTCGGTGTCCGTTTGAGTAGCTGACAATGTCACATCATAACTATAAATACCCGATGTAGAATCCGTACTTTCTGAAATCACAGTTTCTCCATCACTTAGTATTACTTTTTCAAATCCAGAAAATTGATCGCGTATACCATCATGATTTGAATCCCAGTCATCTTTTGAGACATCTTTTAAACTTAATGTGTCGTATCCTTCTCCCCCATCAACTACACCTGAAAAGCTTCCAGATAAATGATCAACTTCAAGAGTATCATCTCCTGAACCCATATCTATACTTGCATCATCTCCTAATGCACCTGCAGTTACAGTGTCATTTCCGCTACCCATATCTACTGTTACATCATCTTTTATCTCATCACCAACATTAAGGATATCATCGCCTGCTCCAGAATTAACATAATCATTCCCTGCTCCTGCGTCGATTACATCATTTCCTGCTCCGGTTTGGATAGTGTCATCTTCAGAACTTCCACTTACAATATCATCACCTGCAGTACCTGTTACCCGTAAAGCAACAACATTTTCAATATTTATCGTAACATTCTGTGTTGAAGTAGTTCCATCTGCACTCGTAGCGGTTACATCAAATGTATAACTATCAGTTGCTTCGTAATCTAGTGATTCTGAAGTAACTATAACTCCATCACTATCTACTGTAAATGGTACATCATCAGCTATACTATAAGTTATTGCATCACCATCTGCATCTGTTGCGTTGAGTGTTACTCCTGTTGATGCTCCTGCTTCTAGGTTTTCTGTTACGGAGTTTGTACTTGTGTCTGTGTCTGTAACTTGAGTTATAGAATCATTAACCGCATCTACATTAAGTGTAACTGTCGCTGTATCTGTTCCTCCGTTCCCATCTGAAACTGTATATTCAAAGCTTGCTGAACCATTATAGTTTTCTTCTGGTGTAAACACTACATTTCCATCTGAATCTAGGCTTACTATTCCGTGTGTATCATTTGTAGCTGTTACTTCTGTTATGCTTAATGTATCGCCATCTACATCTGTGTCATTTGCTAGTAAAGAATCTGCTGTTATTACCAGGGCTGTATCTTCTAAAGTTGTAGTTGAATTTCCAATCACATGAGCATCTCCATGAGCGATGGCATCATTACCATTTCCTGATTTATCAGATAGTGGAGTTTCCCCTTCAAAATTATAATGAGCAACTAAATTATCTGTATTATTCTCTATCTCCAAAGGTGTTAAGCCAACATTAAAGACTTTTACATCATCTATCGTACCTGTGAACCTTGAAGCATCATCCCAAACACTACTATCATTAGAATAATCAAAAGCTCCTATTCGAACATCTTCTCCTACACTAACTACATTACTTGAGTTCCCTCTTTCATATGATAATTCTACTTCTTGTCCATCAATAAATATTTTATTACCTGAGTTTGCCATATTAGACTGACTTGTATTATCAAATACTACAGTTATTTCGTGAGAACCTTCTAAAATTTGATCTGCATTTTCAATTCCAAAAATATCACCCTTTGCAGTATTAAACCCAAACGTAACATCACCATCGACTTCAGCTAAAGAAATATCATAGTTTTCAAAAGAAAATAATGTTGCCCATTGTTCTCCACTAGTTGTTTGTAAAGATGTACCATCCCAGTCCATAGTAAATGAAACTGTTGTTTGTCCATCATTTTCTGGATTTAATGTAGACAGATTTGCTGACAAGTAATCACCATCACCATCGAGGCTAAGTACACTAGTACCTTCATCATCACTTGCTACTGGTCCATCATTTACAGCATTAATAGTTACTGCCACATCTTGTGTGGTTACTGCTCCATCTGCATCTGTCGCACTTAGTGTGATTGTATCACTTCCATTATAATTTTCATTTGGAGTAAATGTTAATGTTCCATCATCGTTAATAGTTACTTCACCATTATTCGCTGTTGCACTAAGTGTTACATCACTTTCTATATCTGTTGCTGTATAGTTTATAGTTACGCTTCCATTTTCATCTACTGTTGCAGATGATTGTAATGTTATTTCTGGTGCGTCATTTATATCATTTACTGTGATACTTGATGTTTGTGTAACGACTGCTCCATCATCATCTGTTGTTGTTACGGTAATTGTATCGCTTCCGTTGTAGTCTGCATCTGGAGTGTAGGTAATTGTTCCATCTTCATTTACTACTACAGTTCCGTTTTGAGCGGAGGCTGTTGTAGTGAGTGTTCCATCTACATCGTTTGCTGAGAAAGTTACTGTTGTACTTCCATCTTCATCTACAGATTTTGTGGATTCTACGCTCAGTGTTGGTGCGTCATTTATATCATTTACTGTGAGTTCAAAACTTTGAGTAATACTTCCACCATTATTATCAATAATATTTAAAACAATACTATCATTACCATAATAATTAGCATCTGGTGTATATATAATATTTCCATCTTCATCCATGGATAATGTTCCATGAAGACTAGTACTATTTATTAAGCTAACTGTACCATCAATATCTGATGCTGTTGCAATAATTGTTGTAGTATCTTCTTCCACTGTTGTATCTAAAACAGAGATAATAGGAATATTATTTATAGTAATTGTTTCTATGTTTCCCACTATATCTTTTGCTTGTACTTCTAAGTCACTTGTATTATCGGTTTGAATTGAATAGCTTCCAGTAGCATCAACCGTAATAGAATCGATAATTTGTCCATTCTTATCTATAAGGTCTACAATACTTCCAACTTCACTTGTTCCAGAATAGGTAACAAAATCATCTGCTATATCTTTATTTGCCGTAAAATTATTTACAAAAGTATCTATAGTTATATCTGTAGCTGTTGAAACCTCATTACCATCTTCAGTTTTTGCTGTTACTGTTAAATTATGTATGCCATCAAGCATAGTATCTACATCTATCGCAAAGTTACCATCCGTATCTGTATTTCCACGACCGACAATAGTACCATCTTCATCTGTTACGAGTATTTCTGATTCAGCACTTGTTTTACCGCTGAGGGTTGGTGATTTTACATTTGTTAAATTTTCAATGATTTTTCCATCACTAAAGATTTCATTTACAGCATCTAAAGCAATATTAAATTCTAAGTCTAAATCATTTCCCTCTAAACCATTTGTAGCATCTGTATTAACCCATTCTTCTGAATCATCTTTGTTAGCATATATGTCAAAATCCCCGAGTTGGAAGTCTTCTTCTTGATCATCAGCAGAAGAATCTTTACTAGCATTATTTGCCTCAAAGTCTCCATGACCATCATCCGCATTAATGTCAGTAAATGCGTTGTTATGCTCTGCAAACTTCCCTCCATTATATCCAGCAGAATCATCACTTCCATCATTTGCAGCAGTTTCAAGTTCGTCAATATCTGCATCTTCTCCATCAACAAGGGCATCATCAAATATATTTTCATCAAGCGCTTCATCGCTATCATCAAGTCCTGCTATCGCATCCATAACGGAATCTACTTCAGAAACAGTTTCATTCTCAGCAAAAAACTCTTCATATAATGATGCATCAAAAAGTTGAACATCGCTACCAAGCGTAATAATTTCAGTTCCATTATCTAAGGTAACTATAATACTATCTGTAACTGCAGCACCATCAGAACCAACTATCTTGTCACCAACATTTATTACATCACCTTCGCTGAGTTCACGTAAGGTTCCATCTGCTGCTTTAACATAAAAATCTCCATCTAAACTTGTAACATTTCCAATTGATTCTTGCATGGTAAATCCTTGATATATTATTAATTATAGTAATAATAGTAGAATTTAGAAAACAAATCTATTGTACTCAAGTACATAAATAATTTTTATTTTAATGAGGGCATAAATGAGTACTTTATTTATTTATAATCTTCTTATAAACTTCAACATTATTTTTACCATTGTCTTTAGCTGTATACATTGCTTTGTCTGCATTTATTAATAATTCATCCATTTCTATTCCATCATCAGGGTAACAACTAAGACCTATACTACATGAGAGTTTCAACTCGAGTTGCTCAATAAGTAGTACCCTATCTAAACTCATAAGAACTTTTTTTGCTAACAGTACCGCGTCTTCTTTTTTTATTAAGCTTTCAGTTAAAATACTAAATTCGTCTCCTCCTAGCCTTGCTAAGGTGTCTTCTCTACGAATTGCATTTTTAAATCTTCGTGAAACTTCTTGAAGTGTCTTATTTCCAATATCGTGACCATGCGTATCATTAACTGTTTTAAATCCATCTAGGTCAATAAATAAAACTGTAAATATACCTTGTTGACCCTTTCCTTTTTTAATAGCTTGTTGCAACCTATGATAAAATAAAGTTCTATTAGGCAACCCAGTTAGCCCATCATGATGTGCTTGGTAGTCTAATAAATTTTTTTGTTTTATGATTTCTGCCTCAGATTCTTTTCTCTTAGCTATATCTTTCCAAACAACATGTAAAACTTTTTTATCATCGAGTACAATAGGAGTAAGTACCACTTCTATCCAAATTTCTTCTGATATTTTTGTTAAGTGTACCCATTCAAAAGTGTGTGAACCATTCTTCACAGCTATCGCATTCATTTCATCAAACTTCTCACTACTTAATCGTCCATCTGCTTGATACTCCGGGGATACTTGAGATAGGTGGAGATTAAGAACACTCTCTTTAGAGTCACATTTCAAAATTTTAATGGCATTTTCATTACAATCAATAAACTTATTAGTTTCTATATCAATAATCATTACTCCACTTAAAGTATTTTTAAAGACAAGGGCATAGAGTTCTTTTTGTTTTTGTAGTTCTTGAGCATATTCCTCATTTTCTTTATTCGTCATCTCTACTAAATTCATTAATGCATTAATAGTAAGACTATCATCGTTTAATTCTTTATGTTCTTTACAATGATGGTTTTTTATATCACTATATTCAGCAAGACCAAGAGTAGTAGTTGTTATATTCAGTAGCTTATTACTTTTATATCCATGATAAAACTCTCCATATGTAAAAAAACCAACGAGAGGAGCTATGGTTGCAAGTGGTGTAAATTCAGACTCCAACTCTCTACCAATAAACATTTTTCTAGCCGAACACGAATATATATACAAACCTTCTATTGATTGTTGAGAAGCGATAGAGTAAGTTTTATTTGCTGATTGTGCTAGCATACTAGGACTTCCTATTCCAAATCGTACTTCTTTACCTTTTGGAATTGCACCGGCATACATTATTCCATTGTCATCAGTTAAAGCAATCATAGACCTAGCAATGTCTATATTATTTTCATTTATAATGAGAGGAAACTCAATAGTTGAAGCTGGCATGTGCGCAACTACTTGACTCCCTAAATATTTAGAGTATATTTCCTTTATAGGTTTATTATCAAGTTCATAAATAATATTACCCTTAGATTTAGTAATTTTCATTCTTTTACCAATGGGTCTCCAACTTAAATTATACGTACGAAAGACCTCTAGTGTTGGATTCGAAAGAGAAACAGCAACAATACCAGCTTCAAATATTTTATCTCCATGAATACAAAAAGTTTTTTCAAAGTTTCCATTATCTCCTGACATCCCACCTGAAACAACAATATCATCAGAAACAACATCTTCTAATCCATAGAGTATTTCATCTCCATTACATTTTAACCCATCAGCAAACATAATTATAGATTTTGTATCATCCTCAATGATAGCACTAACAACATCATGACCCATCTCTTTTGAATCTTTACCTATTGCATGCATACTTTTTAAGATTGTTTTATCAAAGATAGACATAGATATAGATATAATGATAGTCTCTTCTTTCATAGTTCCATCCAATATTTCGCCACTTGTTGAAGCACCAATTACAATTGCTTCTGGTATTTCTTTTCTAAGTATATTGAGAACATTTTGAACAATTTTTGTATCAAGAACACCACTAAATATTTGAATTAAAATGGAATTTGTTAGTGTGTAAGAATGAATCCAATCCTTTAACTTATCATTTGTTGTATATTCATGTACTGCATGTTTCATTAATTATTCCATAATTTATATTTATATTTATATCTCTATCTTATTGTACCTAAATATCAAAAATTTCAAATAACTTTGATATCTCTATTTCAAGCCATTCTTAAAATAAGCACCTATTAACTCAGATAAAGATATTATTAGACAAATAAAAATAAAAGAGTTACATGGCACTCATAGACCTACAAAACATCTCAAAACACTACTCCGCACAACATATACTCAAAGAAGTTAATTTTCACGTAGATGAAGGTGAACGTATTGTTATCATTGGTAAAAATGGGAGTGGTAAATCTACTCTGATGAAAATTATAAATGGAACACTTGAACATGATGCTGGAGACAGAATTACAAAAAGTGATTTAGAAGTTAAAATGCTTGACCAAAGACCCAACTTTAAAGATGGGCATACTGTACGTCAAGCTGTAGAAGATGGTTTAAAAGAGTTAAATGATGCCAAAAAGCTATATAACACCCTTTCTCTTGAACTTGCAGACAACTTTGATGATAAAAAACTCATTGATGCACATGAAAAAGTTGGACGTTATCTTGAGCACCATAATGCTTGGAACTTAGATGATAAAATAGAACGTATCATCCAGCATTTTGATTTAAAGCAGTATGAGAATAAACCTATTGATTTACTTAGTGGTGGGGAACAACGTCGTGTTGCTCTTGCCTCCCTACTCTTACAAAAACCAGATATTTTACTTCTTGATGAGCCTACCAATCACCTTGACGTTTATATGGTTGAGTTTTTAGAAGAACTTATTTTAAGAGAAAAGTTTACTCTTGTTTTCATCTCACATGATAGATACTTCATCGATAAAATCGCAACAAAATCTATAGAAGTTGAAGACTGTTCCCTTCGTGAATATACGGGTGGTTACAGTAACTACCTTACACAAAAAGCAGAATGGATTCGTACACTTCAAAAACAACATGATAATCTGCTTGATGTGCTTAAGCGAGAAAATGCTTGGTATGCGAGAGGTGTCCGTGCAAGACTCAAAAGAAATGAGGGACGCAAAGAACGTTTAATGACTTTACGTGAAGACTCTAAAAATAACCCTGCAAAAATACGTAAAATGTCAGTTGAGTTACAACGAGAAGCAAAGCATTTTAACCGTGATAAAAGTATAAACAAACAAAAAATGCTTTTTGAAGTTGAAAATCTAGGACTTACATTAGGAGATAAAGAACTTCTAAAAAACTTCACAACACGTATACTTCAAAAAGATGTTATAGCCATAGTAGGACCAAATGGAAGTGGAAAATCTACTTTACTCAAAGCCCTTCTTGGAAGACTAGAACCAACATGTGGAAACATAAAGCAAGGTGAATTTAAAATAGGCTATTTCGATCAACATAGAGAAATGCTTGATGATGAAAAAAATCTCATGGAAACCTTTTGTCCACATGGGGGAGATAGAGTCAGTGTGCGTGGAAAAGACATGCATGTTTATGGGTACCTTAAAAATTTTCTTTTTCCAAGAGAATTTTTAGAAAAGAAAATCGGTATTTTGAGCGGTGGAGAAAAAAACAGAATTGCCCTTGCCCTACTCTTTACCTTAGAAGTTGATATTCTTATTTTAGATGAACCTACAAATGATTTAGATATTCCAACTATCAATATTTTAGAAGAACAACTTACAAACTTTTCTGGTGCTGTAATCATTGTAAGCCATGATAGATATTTTGTAGACAAAATTGCTAAAAAACTTTTTATATTTAAAGCAAATAAACATATAGAAGAATCACATCAACAATATTCGGAGTACCTCGAACTTGAAAAAGAGTTAAAAGAATTAGATTCTATGGAAGCCTTAGCATGTGGGAATCAAGCAAAAAATACAGAGAAAACACTAGAAAAACCTAAAAAACTCAAACTAACTTTTAAAGAGAAAATAGCCTTAGAAAAACTTCCTCAAGAAATAGATGCCTTAGAAAGTAAAATAGAAGAAAAAAACAACTGTTTAGCTGATCCAAAATGTTATGAAGAGTTAGGATTAACTGCTTTAGCAAAAGAGTTACAGGAGCTTGAAGAACTTTATGAATTAAAGGTTGAAGCCTTACTAGAAATTCAAGAAAAAGAAGAAGAGATTAATAGTTAAGTAATAGACGCTATTTCCACATGCTAACATGTGGAAATCAGTTACAAGGTTAGTGCGCTTCTTTTAAAGAGTCAGCAATTAAAAATGCTAATTCTAAAGCTTGGTCAGCATTGAGTCTTGGATCACAATGTGTGTGATAACGAGAAGATAAATCTTCCTCCGTAACAGTAAAACTACCACCGATACACTCAGTAACATTTTTACCCGTCATCTCTAAATGAACACCACCCGCATGTGTACCCTCAGCCTTATGAATTTGAAAGAACTCTTTCATTTCAGTTAAAATTGCATCAACAGGGCGTGTTTTATAGTTGTTTGAAGACTTAATTGTATTTCCATGCATTGGGTCACATGACCAAACTACTTTAAGTCCCTCTTTTTCGACTGCTCGAATTAAGTTAGGTAATCCATCTCCCACTTTTCCAGCACCCATACGAACGATAACATTTAAACGTCCTGCTTCATTCTCAGGGTTAAGTGCATGTGCAAGTTTAATAAGGTCTTGTGGATCCATAGTTGGTCCAGCTTTTACGCCAATAGGATTTTTAACACCTTTTAAAAACTCTACATGTGCACCATCAAGTTGACGAGTTCTATCACCTATCCATAACATGTGAGCAGATGTATCGTACCAATCATCGGTTAAAGAATCTTTTCTTGTAAAAGCTTCTTCATAGGGAAGTAATAAAGCCTCATGCGAAGTATAAAAATCAGTTTCGCCAAGTGTTTTATATGTTTTAGAAGTAATACCACATGCTTCCATAAATTTTAACGATTTTCCAATCTCTTCTGCAAGTTGCTCATACTTTTTAGTAACTTCACCTTGGTGTGCAAAATCTTGTGTCCATTGGTGTACTTGGTTTAAGTCAGCCATACCACCAGTTGCAAAAGCACGAAGTAAGTTAAGTGTAGATGAAGCTTGATTATAGGCACGAATCATTCTCTCAGGGTCAGGTACTCGAGCAGTCTTAGTAAACTCAGAACCATTAATAATATCACCACGGTATGAAGCTAAAGTAACACCATCAAACGTTTCAGTGTCAGATGAACGAGGTTTAGCAAACTGCCCTGCCATACGTCCAACTTTAACAACAGGTAGACCACCAGCATACGTCATTACAACTGCCATTTGCATCATTGCCTTAAAACTGTCGCGAATATTATCAGCATGAAATTCACTAAAACTTTCAGCGCAATCTCCACCTTGAAGTAAAAAAGCTTCCCCATTAGCTACATTTGCTAATTGGCTTTTAAGTGAACGTGCTTCGCCTGCAAATACTAGTGGTGGATAATTTTTTAACTCAGATAGAACTCGATTAAGCTCGTCTTTGTTTGGATAAGTTGGTTGTTGCAAAATTGGTTTTTCTCTCCAACTTGATGGACTCCAAATACTCATAATAATACCTTATTTCATAATTTTGTGCATTTTATCTTAATATACCTAAAATAGCACTTACTTTAAGACCATAAGCTGTCTTTCATGATACTATCAGTATAATTACAAAAATATATTTATTTATACACAAGGAACTGGATTTAATGGAAAAAGATGATTTAAAATCTCTTGTAACTCAAATGTATCAAAACTTACTTGAGAACATTGATAGCCAAACAAACGCCAGTAAAGAACAAGTTGTAGAGTACCTTAGAAATGCAATTGATGTAGTATCTAATATTTCTGATGATAAAATAGACTCTATCGAACACGCTAAATCTGCTTTTGATGATGCTTATAAAGAGATAGCAAAAAAAAGTATCTCTTCTTATAAGTATTCAAATGAAAAATTTGAACAATTAACACAAATGCATGAAGAAACTTTAACAGAGTGTTCTGACAACATGATAAATATTCCCGAGATAACGAAAAAATTCAATGACATACAAGACCATATGATGGATGAAGTTGGTAAAGCTAACGATATAATCACAAAACTAACATCGCAGGTAAAAACATTAGAAAAAGAATCAAACCTTGATGCCCTTACAAAAGTTTTTAATCGACGTGCTTTATCTACACACTTAACAAATATTTGTACACCAAAGACAATACCCTATGAACTTCACTTACTCATTTTAGATATAGATGATTTTAAAAAGATAAACGATACGTATGGACATATTGCAGGAGATAAAATACTTATTTTCATTGCGCATATTTTGAAAAAAACATTACGTGATGGAGATAAAATTTTTCGTTATGGTGGTGAAGAATTTATACTTGTTCTCAACCGTATTGATGCTATTCATTGTCAAAAAATTGCACAAAGGATTCTTAAGCTTATAAGTCAAAATAAACTTATTTACAAAGGTGAATCTCTTAATGTAACAGTGAGTATAGGAACTACTGTTTTAACAGGAGGAGATTCTCCTGATACATTAATAGCAAGAGCAGATAAAGCACTTTATCAAGCCAAGGCTGATGGAAAGAACAGAGTATGTACAGAAGCTATAAATGGAAATTAATTATTTCGATATTGTAGTTACATTAGTAATACTTTTTCTTGGTTTAAAAGGTATATTAAATGGCTTTTTTAAAGAAGCGTTTGGTCTTATTGGTATTGTTGGTGGTATTTTTGTAGCTTCACGTTTAGGCGATAGTGTTGGATTATTTTTAAGTGATCTGATTTTTAAATTTGACAACAATTCAGCTGTAGCATTTACAGGGTTTATTGTTACCTTAGCACTATTTTGGCTTATTATGATTGGAATAGGCTTATCTTTTAAACAACTTTGTTCTTTAAGTGGTCTTGGTCCTGTTGATAAACTTTTTGGTTTTCTTTTAGGTGCAAGTAAATTCTTTTTTATTGCTGCTGTTATTACACATTCTATGTACAATATTAAAGCTATTAAAACATCTCTCGATGAGACAAGTTTAAAAACAAGTATTTTAGTACCTATTTTAGTAGAAGTTGGTTCGTATATTATGAAATTAGACCCTGTAGAAGTTACAAAAGAAATCGATTCTAGTGCTACTTCTTTAAAAACAAAAGCAAATGAACTTATAAATAAATCTGTACAAGAAATGGCTGCAAATACCATGAAAGAATTAAAAAAATCTATGCCAGATATGGATAACTAAATGTCAAAAACTATTATAGACTTCAGCGATAAAACTGTGAAATATACACAACTACTTGAAGATTTTAAAGCTCTTCTCAAAAAAAATTCTTTAAAGTTCACCATTCAAAGAGAAGTTATTTTAGAAACGCTTTATAAGTCAGATGAACATCTCACTCCAGAATCATTACATCATCTTATTCAAAATAATTTCCCTGACTTAAAAACAGGAATTGCTACCATTTATAGAACCCTTTCTCTTTTAGAAGATTCAAATATGGTAACATCACTCTCTTTTGGAGCACAAGGAAAAAAATATGAGCTCGGAGCCAAAGAACATCATGACCACATGATCTGCACAGCATGTGGAAACATTACAGAGTTTGTTGATGAAGAGATTGAAAATCGTCAAGAGTCTATTGCTAAAGAGCTTGGCTTTAAGATATCTGACCATTCTATGCAAATATATGGCATTTGTAAAAACTGCTAAAACTAAAAAAAACAACTACACACTAAGGAAATACATTGGCTTTTGAAAATAAATTCGTTCAACAAAGAATCGAAAAAGCGGAACTACTAAGAGCAGAGGGAATTAATCCTTACGCAAATGACTCTCAAAGAAATACAACTATTGAAAAATATTTAAATGTTAATGCTGATATTGAGCATAAAGAAGACAAAAGAGATGAAAAGCGTCACTATATTGTAAGTGGACGCATTAAACTTTTTAGAATTATGGGAAAAGCGAGTTTTATCAAAATAGAAGATGAAAGTGGAATGCTTCAGGTTTATGTGACACGTGACCATTTACCAGAAGGTTTTTACAATACTGTATTTAAAAAGCTCATTGAAGTTGGTGATATAGTAGAAGTAAGTGGTTTTCCATTTGTAACTGGAAAAGGGGAACTTTCACTACACTGTTCTGCATTTAAACTTTTAACAAAAGCAATTGCACCGCTTCCTGAGAAATTCCATGGAATTACAGATAAAGAGATCAGATACAGAAAAAGATACCTTGATCTTATTATGAATGCAGAGGTTCGTAAAACATTTCAAACGCGTTCAAAGGTAATCTCTCTTACACGTCGTTTCTTTGAAGATAAAGGGTTCTTAGAAGTTGAAACTCCTATGATGCACCCTATTGCTGGTGGGGCAAATGCAAAACCATTTGTGACACATCATAATGCACTGGGAATCGATAGATTTTTAAGAATTGCACCTGAGCTTTACCTCAAACGTTTAATAGTTGGTGGATTTGAAGCAGTTTTTGAAATTAACCGTAACTTTAGAAACGAAGGTATGGATGCTACGCATAACCCTGAATTTACATCTATTGAATTTTACTGGGCATATAAAACATATAAAGATTTAATCGAAATTACCAAAGAGTATTTTAAATACCTTTTTGAACACTTAAACCTACCAACAATGCTACCATATGATGATATGGAAGTGAACTTTGAAAATTTCCAAGAGATTCCACTTATAGAATCACTTACTACTATTGGTGGTGTTCCTCCTGAATCATGTAATGATATAGAAGCAATAACAGCATACTTAAAATCTAAAAATATTTCTGTTAAACCAGGGATGAATCTAGGACAACTTCAAGGTGAACTTTTTGACGAATTTGTTGAAGAAAAACTTATAGATCCTACTTTTATTACAGAGTACCCAGTTGAAATTTCTCCACTTGCGAGAAGAAATGATACAAACCCAACTATTACAGAACGGTTTGAACTTTTCATAGCTGGACGTGAAATAGCGAATGCCTTTTCAGAGCTTAATGATCCAATAGACCAATACGAAAGATTCAAAGGACAGGTTGATGCTAAAGATGCTGGTGATGATGAAGCGCATGAAATGGATGAAGACTTCATAGATGCACTAAGTTATGGTATGGCTCCAACAGCAGGTCAAGGCATAGGAATAGATAGACTTGTTATGCTGCTTACAAATGAGCATAGCATCCGTGATGTTCTTTTGTTCCCTGCAATGAAACCTCTTCACCATGAAGAAAAACAGCAAGAAGAAGAATAGTTATAGTTAGTTCACATTGATTGTGAACTACACTTTTATACTTTGTTTTTTTAAAGCTAGTCTATCATATAAGTTTTGTATATTTATATACTCATCATGAAATTCTATATCTATAAAGTAATTATCCACATTAAATATATGCATCGCTTCTTCTAATTTTTCTTTTGTAAAAACATCACATAAAGAATCGTAATAATCTTCAAAATTTAGTTCTTCTATTTGTATATAACAAAGTTGTGCTAGTATATATGAAGTTCTCTTTGATGATGACTCAAAGTATACTACAGCACTCTCTAAGTCACCTACCATCAGATAGAGTTGTGCTTTAAAATCTCCTAATGTAAAGTTATTTTGAAACAGTACCCCAATGTATTTTTCGACATCTACATCATCACTCAGGTGCTCAACTTTTTCAATACTATCTTCGATAGGAAGCGTCTTAAAATTTAAAATATTTTCACGTATCTCTTTTCCTCTGTTTGCATTATTATAAACTAAATCATCTACAGGATAAATCTCTGAAATGCTCGGCACAATAATTTGACATGAGTAAAACCCCAAATAATTATATTCTCGTACATATATATCTTTATTCATTTTTTTTGAAATTTCTAACAAGAATTTATATTCATGTGTACTGTTTAAACCTTCATATTCCCAAGGAGTGTATTCAAAAAGACTTTTTCTATTTAAAAATTTGAAATTCATCTTGCCATCTGAATTTATAAAATGAGATTCTATATTAAAGTTATCATTTATAATAACATCATTAAAACTTGGTTTCTCAAATGCATTTAAATCTTCTACACCTCGTCCTTGCATTAATTCTGTCATAGTTCTCTCTAAACAAACTTCTAAAATAGGGTGACAACCAAAAGACACAAATAAACTATGCGTATTTGGATCGACTAAAGATATAGCAATTACAGGAAATTCTCCACCTAAAGATGCATCTAAAACTTGAAGCTTAAAACCTTTTGCTTCTAAAGATTTTATATCTTCATCTACTTTTGTGAAGGACTTTACTATACCCTTAGGAACGGTAGGCAGAGAATAGCCTTCTCGAATTATTTTTATTTTTACATACCTTTCAAATATTTCACTTAGGGCTTGTACTTTACTTTCATGTGGTGTATTACCAGTTGCTAATCCATTACTGACATAAAGGTTATGGATGATGTTTGTTGGAAAATATACTTTCTCATTTGTTGATTGATTGATAAAAGGCAAACAAATGACTTGTTCTTGCTCATTAGTATTAAAATCTAAAAAATCTTCTAATTCGAGTTCATTATTTGGATTATAAAAAGCATTTAATGTTGGATTTAAAAAAGCATTTATATCAGCGAACTTTTTTTGATCTGGATAAAAATCTTTGTTTTGCATATAAAATTCTATAAAAAAGTTATTTGTCTGCATCCGTTCTATATACTCACCCAAAGCACTCGCACGACAAGAGAGTTCATTCGTTCCTTTTCCATTTGTATATATATACTTTGGCGCATCAGCTGACTGTAAATTTACAGAGTAGCAGTTTGGAAGAGAATGCAGTTGTTTGCCAAAGATTATATCTGAGGACATACTTTTCAAGGCGTTTAACATCTTTTGAATGGACTCTTCTGCTGTTGCATTTTTTGATAATATATCCATAATTTTCCTAGTATTTTTTTTTGCATATTGATTAGTATTTTAATATAACAAATAAAGCATTAGAAGTTGGTAAAAGTACGCATGAGTTAAACTCCTTAAAGCTAAAGAGAGTATAATTGAAAAGATAAAAAAATGGATATGTATGGTTGTAGTTGGTATAGGAAATGTATTGCAAAAAGATGATGGGCTAGGCGTTTACGCTGCATCATACCTCAACGAGAACTATATTTTTTCACAAGAAGTAGAAATCATAAATGGTGGAGTAGAGGGTATACATCTCTATAATGTACTTGAAGAAAATTCGCATATAGTTGTTTTAGATTGTCTTCAACTCAACGATACTCCTGCTTCTATTTATGCCATTCCAGCAAAAGAGATCTCTGGTTATGGTTTAAACAATGGTGGTGCACACGAGATTGGGATCTTACAATGTATGGATATGATGGAGCTTCAAGGAAAGGAACTTCCTCAAGCTATTGTAATTGGGATTGTTCCTGCAGAGGTTAGCTTTGCTTTTGGTTTAAGTAGTGAAATCATAGATGCTTTTGATGATTATATTTCTGTTGTACTTCAGTACCTACAAAAAGAAGGTATACAACATTCACAAACATCTTCGACGACTACATTATCAGAGATTATGCAAAGAGCGAAAGACCCTTCTGGGGTTATGATTTAAAAAAATAAAATAAGAGAGAGAAATTATGCAAGAAAATACTTCAACAGAAAAAGAAGCCTTAGAACCACAAGAAGAAGTGAAGTTTGGGTACGGAGCAAGTATCGTTTTTTTACTCTTTATCGGCTTTATTATCTATACAACTTTTCAATAACAAAGAATCTACTAGATTCCTTGTTGCATCGCAGACTTCACTACACTCGTTTCCCAACCATCGTACTGCGCATTATAAGATTCTGACATTTCTATAAGTGCTAATGTCATAGTATCTATATCATGATAAAAAGGTTTGTCTACACGGTAAAAATTCAAACCCTTTACTCCATCTTCATTCGTGATTTTTTCTTTTATTTTAAAGCCTTCTTTTTCTAGTGCCTGCGTTAAGACCTCTTCATTTTCATCATTTAAAAAGTACACATTATGTTCTATAGCACGAGGGACTTGTAAGCTGTCGCCTTGTTCTCTTAGGTTGTCGCATACTTTATGATTTTGAATGCGTTGCCATTCTTTGGCTGTGGGGTAAAGGAGCTTTTTATAGTAGTTCCACTCTGCATCTTCATTATGACCATTTGTAACCTCATAAGCCGTGTTCTCGCTCATAGCAAAGTCCATAAAATCTTGCCAGTTATACGTGTACTGAACATAATACAAAAAAGTTACATACCCATCTGAAATAACGCGACCAACATACTTTCCTATACGAAACTTTATCATAGAAGCTTCAAGCTTATCTTCCATAAAAAGTATTTCAGGTTCTTCGTATTCGCTTAAAAGACCATTTTCTTTAGGGTCTTTTAACTTTACTTTTACATACGCCACTGTAGGATAGGTATATTGTATCTCCTCTATATCCATAGAAATACCTGCATTAAACTGTATAGAGGCTACTTTACCCTCTAAGTTTTTCATATAAAGTTCCCAATATTCTTGCATTTTACTTCCTTATTTCATCTCTAAGCTCATAAGGAACATATCTTCCCCATCAAGCACTTTAACTCTTAAACTTTCACATTCATTGCAAAAATAACGCACTTCATCCACTTCAAATACATGCCCACACTCTTTACATTCTAGTTTAAGCTTTTGAGGATTTACAATCAACTCTGCTTCATCGCACAAGGTTCCCTCTTTAAAGGTATCAAAAGCAACTTCAAAAAGATGTATCTCTATTCCTGCCATTACTCCAATCTTTACAATGATTTTTAGCACCTTTGTGGCATCATTTTTTGCAGCTACCTCTTCACACTGGTTGAGTAAGGCTTGGACTACGCTATATTCGTGCATTTTATTTTTCCTTTATGTATTGTAATCTTTGTGGTGTACTGCTTGGGCATACTTTATGAACAAAGTCAAAGCGTAACTTATGAAATGCACTCGATTTATTCCAAAATTCTGGATGCATTATTTCTAGTTCTATTTCTTTGAAAGCTTCTATTTTTTCTCTGTTTTCTTCTAGGTAATCTTCTTTTTCCCATAAAAACTCATCGCTATGTTTTTTTACAACAAAGCTATGGAGTGATTCTAAGTAGTTCTCAGATGAAAAAACTTCATCAATCATTCCTAAATCTTTTGCTTTTGTCACAGAAATAGGCAAACAATCCTCAAGTAATTTTTTTGCTACTTGCTCACCCACTCGTTTTGCTAAAGTATAGGTATGGTACTCGCTCCCACTTAAGCCTAGTATTTTATAGTGAGGATTTAGAACAACTCCTTCTTGTGCAACAACATAGTCACAAGCAAGACCCATAAAGACACCACCTGCTCCTGCATTGCGAGAAAAAGAGGCTATAGTTACTACTTCATCAGCGTAAAGAATGCTTTTAACTACATCATTCATAGCATTTATATTTGCCCAACCATCCTCACCTTGTTTTTGGCTGTCTTCTAAGATGTTTAGATGAATCCCGTTTGAGAAAAAGTCTTCTCCACCCATAAGTACAAGTACATCGCACTCATTCTTGAGATATTCTATCGCGTATTTCAGGCGAATACATTGTGCAGTGTGCATAGCACCATTATGAAAGTTAAAATGCAAGTAGGCTACATTTTCTTTTTTTTGCATACTTATCTCATAAAATGTCTTATAACTCCCATTAAAAACAAGAGGGAGTCGCTCTTCTTTTATACCTTGGAGTTTTTCTTTGAGTACATAGGTCGCTGGTAATTTAAAAGTACCTACTTCTTTTAAATGACTAATCCATACTGCACCATCTACAGTTGCTACACAAATAGCCCCATCACGCTTGGCTAAAACCTCTTTAGGTTTTCCTCTAAGCTTATCTTCTTTATGCACACCAAACAGGTAACACTTTATTTCGAGAATCTCATCAAGTACTCCAGGGTAAGAATCACTCAAGTAAATCTTATCTACGATAGTCTGTGTAGAATCATTGAGCCAGTTTATAGCCCTTTGTTCTTGTGTAAATATTGAATGAATTGGATGAAGCTCTTGAGGGATGAAGTCATCATTTTTTATATTTTCAAACAAAATCTCTAAAGCATCAAGCGAAGCTCTCACTATCTCTTGTCTATACAAAGATGCCTTGTATGTTTTTCTAAGTGCAAATTCTTTTTGTGCATAAATATTACCACCATCGTACTCACTATTTGCACGAAGGACAACTATACCCCACTCTTTAGAATCGCCACTTAGTGCATGCTCTAAAGAGTTTGAACCTCTGTCACCTCGTGGACCAGGATGAAAAATATATACAGGATAGTTCTCATAAATACTTGGAGCAATAAAACTTTTTAAAAAGGGGCATAGAATCAGTTCTGGTTCAAATGCTTCTATCTCCCGAAGTGTTTGGAGTTCACTTCTAGCAAAACAAACGCTCACAGCATGGCTTAAATCTTTTAGCCTTGTGTAAATAGCCTGTGTTTGGGAGTTAAATGCCGTAACTAAAAGAAGAATCTTCATCCACTACTCTTAGCAAATACGAGGAAGTAACTCACCCGTAGGTAAATCTAAAAAGCGTTTTGTACCCCAAGAGGAGTTAAGTATCACCCGTCCCTTATACTGTTCACTTACACTTGCTATGAGCCTTGCCGTAGTATGTGTTTGTTGTAAGACTTCAAATGCTTTTGCTTCATCTTCCTTAGCCACACACAAAACAAAAGTACCCTCGTTCGCAAGGTCTATCGCTTCAAATCCTAACATCTCACAGATTCCACGCACCTCTTCTTGCACAGGAATACTTTCTTCTTCTACCTCTATGCAGACATCTGAACTTTTTGCCCATTCGTTTAAAACAGCACTTACCCCACCACGCGTTGCATCACGCATAGCTACGATTTTTATGCCAGAATCTATAAGTTTTTTTACTTGTGGGTAGAGTGAAGCACAGTCCGTTTGAAGTGTACTCTCAAGCTCTATACCCTCTCGTGCTGCAAATATAGTTGCACCATGTGTTCCAACATCACGACTTACAAAAACGCTCATTCCATCACGAAGATTTGAAGCGGAGATTCCCTTATGCTCAATCTCTCCGATTCCAGTTGTGTTTATAAAAAGCTTATCTACACTTCCTCGTGGGACTACTTTAGTGTCCCCACTTACAACGATAGCACCGTTAATATCGAGTTCTTTTTTCATAGACTTCACGATTCTCTCTAAATCACGCGTAGAGAAACCCTCTTCTATAATGACAGAACAAGTCATATACTTAGGCTTAGCACCCATCATAGCAAGGTCGTTACATGTTCCACAGACTGCAAGTTTTCCTATATCTCCACCAGGGAAAAAAAGAGGACTTACGGTAAAAGAATCGGTAGTAAAAGCTAACTTTCCATCTTCAATAACTGCAGCATCTTCACTTTTTTCTAAAATATCATTTTTAAAATGTTTGTAAAATACTTTTTTTATAAGTTCATTGTTTTCTTCGCCACCATTTCCGTGGGCAATAGTAATAGTTTTTGTCATTAAATTAGGTTTCCATACTTATAGTACGCAGCACACGCACCTTCACTACTCACCATACACGAGCCAATAGGCGTAGTAGGTTTACATGCAGTTCCAAAAATAGTACACTCTTGAGGTTTAGCCATACCGCGTAAAATATCACCACATATACAAAGTTTGTGGTCTTCTATCTCGGCAATAGGAAGTACACTTTTGTACACTTTTTCTGCATCTAAATGTGCGAACGAATTTCTTAGTTTTAGTCCACTATCTGGAACATTTCCTAAACCTCTCCAACGAAAAAGGCTCATTTTTTCAAAGTATGTTTCTATAAGTTTTTGTGCCTTTACGTTTCCATCATGATTTACCACTCGTTTGTATTGCACTTCAAGCTCGCATCTTTTTTCTACAAACTGTTTGACTATCATGCTAATCCCCTGCATCGCATCAACAGGCTCAAAACCAGTTACAACAACAGGACGACCATAGTCTTTTGGAAATGTATCGTAGATTTTTGAACCTGCTATTACGCTTACATGGCTTGGCCCTAAAAAAGCGTCTATTTGATTGTTATAAGAATCTACATGCACATCACGGCTATCTATAAGCTCTACCATCACTTCAGGGACAGTTACATGGTTTATATGAAAAAGTAAGTTTGGTATTTTTTGTTGTATAGTTTGCTCGACTAGAACTGCAGTCATTGGCGTTGTTGTTTCAAAACCTATGGCAAAAAAGATTATCTTTTTATCAGGATTTTCTTCAGCTATTTTTATACATTCCATTGGTGAGTACACAAAACGAACATCAGCACCCTTTGCTCGTGCATCTTGAAGACTTCCGTTAGAACCGGGTACTTTTATCATATCGCCTAGGGTTACTAGAATCACATTTTCTTGCTGTGAAAGCACATACGCGTGGTCTATTCTTTCTTTTGGCATGATGCAAACAGGGCAACCCGGTCCGTGAATAAAGTTTACATTTGTTGGAAGGAGTTGGGGCAATCCAAACTTCATTATCGTATGCGTATGACCACCACAAACTTCCATAATATTTATCGGTTTATCTAATTTTTTTGCATCTTGTGCAATGATTCTAGCGTATGCTTGGATTGTTTTTCCATCGCGAAAATCATCATAAAGATTTTTAAGTTCAAGTTTTTGCATCAAAACCACTCTCACGATTTGGACATTCGTCATCTTCTAAAATAGCTTTTTTTCTATCTTCTTCGTCTAAAAGAGATAGTATTTCTTTATACGTATCTATGGAGGCAAGCGCTTCTTTATCATCGATTTTATTCATCACAAATCCTATATGTAAAAGCACATAATCTCCAATAACTACAGAACCATCTTCCATCATCATCAAGTTTGCGTCACGTTGTACACCCATAGTGTCTACTGTACACATTGTATTATCATCTGAGATTTTTACAACTTTACTTGGAATTGATAAACACATCTTTACACTCGCATCTTGCGTTTAAACTCTATCCAATCTGCAACTGCTTTTATACTTGCCAAATCATGTACATTCACTTCTAAAATATCAACATTTGGCTTAATTCTTCTCGCCTCAGCTTTTTCAGCTTCTATATCGTACTTAAAATGTGGAAGTAAATCTGTTTTAGTAATGAGAATCAAATCAGCTTGGCGAAACATTACAGGGTATTTTGCAATCTTATCTTCACCCTCTGGGATAGAAACAAGTACGATATTTAAATGTGAACCAACATCATACGATGCAGGACAGACAAGATTACCTACATTTTCTACAAAACATACATCTATATCCTCGAGAGGCATATGATGTAAGCCTTTATGCACCATAAATGCATCAAGATGACATGCTGTACCAGTTTGAATTTGTTCTGCTGGAATTCCTTTTGCTCGTAAACGATTTGCATCACGTTCTGTTTCTAAGTCACCCTCAACAACTCCAAATTTAAAATCTGCTACATCGCTTAAGTACTCCAAAAGTGTTGTTTTTCCAGAACCAGGACTTGACATCAGATTAATCCCTAAAACATTTTTATCTTCTAAATGTTTTCTGTTATGGTCTGCCTCTTGGTCATTTTTGTCCAGTATTTTTTGAATTACTGCTATGGTTTTTGTATCGTTTAACTGTGGGTTATGATGTAAATGCTCATGTGCTTTTTGATGTGCACCAGAATCATTGACCTCGCTTGCTTCATGCGAATGAAATGTTTTTCCACCATCATGACTATGTTCTTCTTTTTTTTCTTCTATTCCTCGTATACTACATCCACAATCTGCACACATATTAACTCTCCCTTTATCCTAATAAAATATTTGTTCCTACAAGAAGTGAAATTACACCTATTGTAGTAAATGTTCGTCGTACATTTGTAAGACTTCGTAAAATGTTTTGGTTGATGTAAAGCATAACAACTCCAAATAAGCCAAAAACCAACATAACACCAAGTGTAAATGCACCAACCATAAGGAAATCAACATTCCCACCACTCACTGCACCTAAGGTTATAAGCATTCCTCGAACGCCACCAGCACCCATAAGAAGCCCTAAAGTAAGTGAAGATGTTTTAGCGAGTGAATCATCTGTATGTTGATGTGCTTTGCCAAACCATATATGGACATGTTCTTTGTTCTCGTGTATATGTTTACGCAAGTGAATACGCTTCGCACCAACAAGAAAAAGTAAGTAAAGTCCCATTCCTATAATTACACTTGCAGAAATAAAGTCTCCATATGCCAACACCTCAGAAGAAATCTCTACAGATTCCAAAAGCTTTGCAAAAATAAAAAGACTCATCCCATGTCCAAATGCAAACAAAGAAGTTATCAAAAGCGTTTTTTTCTGATTTTTTCCAATAGAAAAATCTGCAATAGCACTTAAATGGTCAGGTCCAAAAGCATGAACAATCCCGTACCAAAAAATCACAACTAAAGATAACTCCATGCACTTTCTCCATTCAATTGAATATATATTCACTATAATAGTATTTAATATTTAATCCTTTATTAAGAAGTCAATTTTTTTCCTCTTTTAAGCGTTAAATAACATAATTTACACATTATGAGTACCAATTCAGTTCTCTATTTTAAATCATAAATTTTTTTGTTTATATTTTTTCCAACAGCATAGATGGAATTTTTAAATTCTTCTAAATGTATTGGATACTTTTCATGTATAAAAATCGGAGGTGAACGCAAGGGTAAGTTCTCATCTTTTAGACTTACTTCGAAAGAGAGTACATCTGTATACACATAAAATACTTTTCCACCAAATGTATACTCTGCAACATACACACTTTTCGCAGAGGAAATACCAATCTGCATAATGGCAATAAAACCTACAAAAGTAAGAAGTACAAAAGTATAAAAAGCATTTTTATAGATACTTTTCGTTGTCTGTTTATGAAAAATAAAAGAGATTAGCTTGTATACTAAAAATGCTGACATAACATAAGAAGAAAGTATCAAAATATTTACAATATTTTCAACAAGGAGTGATGGAATCCAAGGAAGAATGTCCAAGGTTAAGCTTATAAAAAGCAAGAAGAGTATTTGTATGATTTTTGTTAGTATTTTCATTGTTATGCCTCTTAAGTTATCTCGTACAGTATCCTATTAAAAACAATACAAGCGGGTTAAATTCTTGATAGGATAATGATTATGTTGATATTTCATATGTTATAATGCAAGCTAAGTAACAAAAAAGGAACTTGTATGCAGACCATTACATTGAAGATTGAAGATAATATAAGTGAAAAATTTCTTTGGCTCTTGAATCATTTTACAAAAAAAGAAGTTACTATCTTAGATCAAACAGAATTTAAAAATGATGATACTTACCTTAAAAGTATAAAAGGAATGGAGCAAAGTATTATAGATTCTTCTAATGAACCTAAGGAAAACTTTGTAACAATTGATAAGTTAGATTGGTAATGTACCAACTCCTTTTTTCACCCCAAGCCAAGAAAGATGCTAAAAAACATCAGTCTAGTGGCTTAAAAGAAAAAATTATTAAGATTCTTAGAATGTGGACACACTACAACTAAATAAAGGCAAACTTATGAAACACCCCGTTAAAACCTACCTAGAAAAAGGTAAAACCTACCATTTTTGTACCTGTTCTAAAAGCGCTGATGGTGTACTTTGCGATAAAAGCCATAGAGACACCGAGTTTGAACCAAAAGAATTTGTTGCTACGCGTGATTCTGAATTTCTTCTTTGTTTATGTAAGAAAAGTACCTGCACCCCTTTTTGTGATGGAGCACATGCTATCCATGAAAAGTTTGATTTAGACTTTTTAACGGATGCCTAAACCTACTTCCAAAACTCTTTTACATTTGGTTTTTTAAATGTATAGTCTAAAACTTCGCAAAGAATATCTGAAGAAAAGGACTTCCCCTTAGTCGATGCCTCACTAAAATGGGTTTCGCCAAAGCCAAACTCTTGTGCGTTTTGTGAAAAAATTTCTTTTCGTGTTGTCTGAACTGGGGCTACAACATTAAAGATTTTGTTTTGAATGTTTTTTTCTATGATGCCTTGGAGTATCCCTAGCACATCATCACGGTGTACATAGTTTGTAGACCCGTCTTCTATTGTTTTTCCAACTGTATATTTTCCTGCGATTCTATCATAGCCCATAAGCCCACCAAGTCGTAAAATTACAGTATTTTCATCTTTGATTTTTGCTAGTGCTTCGGCTTCTACAATTATCTTTTTAGAATCATAAAAAGACAAAGAACTTAAAAAAATCACCTGTGTAACTAAGGCTTCATTGAGAGAAAGCGAGAAGTATGCATCTTCTATCACATCTAAATACTCATCCGATGGGGGAACAGCGATGATAAGCACATCACAAGCATAGAATCCCACTAAAGTATCCATATTTATATCTCTGCATAAACAGTTCACCTCATCTCCTTGTGATTCTAGTTCTTCTTTTATGGCATTTCCAATCCATCCACAGCCTAATATTGCTATCTTTTTTTTCTTTCTAGTCATTGTTTTTATCCTCTGTATTTATTCTTGCTACTACTTGTCCTAAAGCAATTCCACCATCATTTGGAGGAATTATGTTTGGGAGTATTGCTTGGGGAAACTTATCTAAGACTAAAGAAACAAGCACTCTGTTTTGAAAGACCCCTCCACTTAGTACTAAGTCTAAGTCGTAGGGTTCATAGACCAATTCTATAATCTTCACTAAGGTATGAAAAAACTTTGAAGTAGCTACTACAACATCGCTCTCAGAGAGTATATCTTCAAGTAAAGGAAGTATATCTATCTTTGTATTTTCATATCCAAAACGGTAATGCCCTTGCACCGAGGCATCATAGAGTTCTTCAAGCAATATACCACTTTCTCCCTCATAACTCATAACGTGACACACACCTAAGAGTGAGGCGACTGCGTCAAAAAGTCTTCCTACTGAAGAACTCAAAGGTGCATTAATGCCTTTTTTATAGGTAAGAAAATAACTACGAAGTTCTTTTTGCGAGAAAGACTGTGTAGTTGGGTTGTTTAACGCAAAGACTTTCTCGGCATATAAGTCAAAAAGTAAAGCGAGTGCTACACGCTTAGGTTCTTTTATCGCCTTTGCTCCACCTAGAAGTTTAAAGTACGCTATATGTGCGATTCTCTCATACCCATCATAATCACAAAGCATAAACTCTCCACCCCAAAGGTTTCCATCATCACCAAACCCTGTTCCATCAAATGCCACTGCAAAAACTTTTTTTGTAAGCGCTTTTTCTGCCATAACAGCGAGTACATGTGCGAAATGGTGTTGTACTTTTTTTTCACTTTGTACTTTTTTTGAAGCCAAAAGTTCTTGTGCGATTTTTGTTGTTTCATAGTGTGGATGTTTATCGTACGCTATGACTTCTGGCGTAAAACTATACATATTTTCAAGTGTTTTTATATTTTTTTTATAATAATCCATCGAGTTTATAGTATGTAAATCACCTATATGTGGAGAAAGTATCACTTGATTATCAAACCCTATAGCTATGGTAGTTTTTTGATTTGCACCTAAGGCTAGAACATTTTTCTCAAGTTTAAAAGGTAATTTTACTTGCACAGGAGCGTAACCTCTAGCACGACGAAGCATAAGTGTTTGATTTTTCACTACAAAAAGCACCGAATCATCACAGCCATTTACGATGTCACGATTATGCTCTAAAACATAATCATACACACCCTCTAGCTTTTTCAAATCTTCTAAGTTAGTACAAATCGGTTCGTCAACTACATTAGCAGATGTAGCTAAAAGTGGGCGTTGGAGTGATTCTAGTAAGAGCAGATGTAAGGGAGTGTAAGGTAAAAACACTCCCACCTTAGAACTTTGTGGGTGCAAGTTTTTTGTTTTATCTGTATTAGCACTAAGAATAACAATGGGTCTTTCTTTAGAACTTAGTAATTCAGATTCTTTTTCATTTATAGAAGCGTATTCTTTAGCCATTTGTATATCTCGAACCATCATAGCAAAAGGTTTACTTACTCTTTTCTTACGCTTACGCAATGTTTCTACTGCTTTTTCATTTCTAGCATCACACATCAGATGATAACCACCAACACCTTTAACAGCAATAATTTTCCCTTGCTGAAATAAGTCTACAACAGTTTGTATTCCTAAAAAGGAAGTACTCTCACAAACATTATCAAGAAGTTGTAGTTGTGGTCCACACTCAAAACAACCTATAGGCTGTGCATGGTAGCGTCTATCGAGTGGGTTGTTATATTCTTCCTCACAGAGTATACACATCTTAAAAAATTTCATTGATGTATTTACTCTGTCGTAAGGTAAGGTATTTATTATTGAGTAGCGTACCCCACAATGTGTACATGTTATAAATGGGTACTTAAAACGACGATTTTTAGAATCAAGGAGTTCTTTTTCACACTCGCTACATATACTTACATCAGGGGGAATATTTGCAGTTACTGCACCTGTATCTTCTGTTTTAATTATCTTAAAATCTTCAAAAACTGTATAGTCAAGCTCTTCATGTTCTATGCTTTGTATAGACGCTAAAAGTGGATGCTCATACTCTAGGGCAATAAGAAATTGTTTGAGAGTAATGGTGTCAGTATTGACAAATATTACAACACCTTGAGGAGTGTTGCAAACTGTACCTTGAAGCACATATCTTTGAGACAAGGCATACACAAAGGGGCGAAAACCTACACCTTGCACTGTTCCCGTTATGCGTATTTTATAAGTACAAAGCTCCATGTACCACATTCTCCTTGCCTATAGGGAAATTTTTATTCATAAGAGGACTAAACTGTCCTAATGTTCTTTGGATTCTACCGTATAAAGATTGGTTTGCAAAAGTTGCTCCACTGAGTACAACAACCTTTGTATCTACTTTTTCAAGAAGTTGAGGAATAATCTCTCCAATATAGTCCCCAAAAGATTCATAAATACTATAACACATAAAGTTGTTTTCTACATCCCCTAACTGGTAGGACATTATACTGGTTAAAAATGCGTAGTTATCAAAACGGTTGTCTTTTACCTTTGTGTCTATCTGTAAGCCACCCTTACCTAAAAAGCTGAGTGCTTCTGCAGAAATACCCTCAAAACTTTCATCTTCTAAGCCTAAAGTAATCGCTGTTACTTCAAAAATATCCATATCTCCTCCAAGATTGTCTAAACGCTCCCAAATTAAAGGGTACTTCTTTTTGTAGTTTCCTACAAGTCTATCTGAACCATCTCGAAGTGTACTGATTTTTTCCCAAAGATTATCTGATTCAAAAGGAATCGGAGGAATGGCATTGATCACTGCTTTACCATTGTAGTACAAAAAGTTGAGTGTACCATCAAAGTGAACTCCAACTGCTTTTTGCCCTACTTTATAGTGTTCGGAGAGAACCGACATCATAGAAGCTTTGTACGATTCAAAGCGGTACTCTTTTGAGTGTCCACTCTCAAAATCATCAGATTCTAAGACATAAATCTCTTGTGTATCAACAGAATCAAATATTTCAAGTGAATCTATAATACTTTTATCATCTACTTTCACACAGGCTAAATCATGCGCTACAGATACCCGATTTTTGTTACTTTGCACTTGTGCTGGGTATACAATACGCTCACCACTCACAAAAAACTTTGTATCTTGATTTATAAAGAGTTTCGTATCTTTTTGTGGGTTTATAGGCATGTCAAAATCAACTAAAAAGTCTGCTTCTTCGTTTGCATCACATTCAAAGTACGCGATATAGCTTAAACCAGCCGAGATAACCTCACGGGCTAAAAGCATAGTCATTCCATCATCAGGGTATTTCACTAAAGCGGATGAGCCGTACAATCTTTGTATCTCATCACTTTTAGTAGCTACTCGAAGGAGTGGACGTTCTATACTTAGGAGTGCATTAAACTCTTGTTCAACCATCATTAAATGCTCATTAAAACCAGCAGCTGAGACAACTAAAAGCGTTGAGAGTGCAGTAGATTCTACAGTAGTATTTATCTTTCGAGATGGTTTAATATTTAAGTTCTTTTCACTCGGAGTAAGCGAGAAAGAAAGTGTACGCATTGAAACACTATTTCTGTTTGGATTAAAAAACTTTCTGTACCCATGCGCCGTTTTCATAAGAACAGTTTTCCCAGAAGCAATAGCACGACCACTTACTTCAAAAAGCTTTCTAAAGTCGCCTTTGTTGAGGGCTAAATGTTCATTTTCTTTGTCTAACATACGAATCGCTATACCACATTCTATGCACGAAATAAGTGGATAATCTTTACGCAAGGAATTGTTTTTAGCTTCATCTTCACAGTCTGTACAGGGAACAAGAAACTTCATTGTAGTATTTGCACGTTTATAGGGGTACTTTGTGAGAAACGGATGCTGCGTACCACAATGGTTACACGAAGTAAATGGGTAATAGTATCTACGAGAACTCACATCGAACATCTCTTTTTGGCATGTGGGACATGGAGCAATATTAAGAGGTAGATTCGTTTTTTCTATAGATTCTACGCTAGGATTTTCATCACTAAAAAAATGTTTTCCTTTTCCTAGAAAAAGTGAAGCAGGAAGAATCTCATCTAAACTTAGTAAAAATGATTCTAATTGTTCATCATCTTTATTAAATGTAAGAATGATTTTATTCGTTGTTTGAAGTACTTCTACTTTCATCTCTTTTTGTGTAGCATAGGCTCGAATAAGCTCTGCTATATACTGTTTGTTTGAGTCAAATGCAATCTCAAAAATAAAATACATGCTCTTCCTTATATTTATTGTAATGCTGACATATCATAAAAGTCTGATATTTTCGGATTTGCACAACTTTCGATAATACTTTCAAATGAAATATTTTTTGTATTTTTTTGAAGAAGTACACCTGAATTTTTCAACTCTTCAAGTGTTGCATCTACAAGTTTTGGCATATGCTTCATTGCTTCTGGTGTCATAGCATTTTTAACATCTATAATATCATGAGGAACCATAGTGATGAGTTGTACTTCTCCCATATCTTCATGAAAAGAGCAAATCTCTATCATCATAGTGATTTCAACTTCGTTTGCAGTTTTTCGTGTTGCATCTTCATTTTCCATAACTTGCTCAGCATTTTCAGATGCTATAGTTCCTACTGGTCCAACTTTAGAACCAGTACCAACTACAATAATCTTGTCATATTCTTGGTAATATGTCATAAGTGTAAACCCTAAAGTACCACCCTCAACTATTGTAAGTTTCGGGTTTTCTTCATAATTTTCTTGAATGTACTTCACTAAGTATGCGCCTAAACCTTCATCGTGAAACATAATGTTTCCTATTCCGATGAGTGCTATTTTTTCATATGCCACTATTTACCCTTTGTAAAGAAGAGAATTACTTCTTTTCTTCACCTTCTTTTATTTTTACGTATTTACTACCACCAACGATAATAGATATATCACCCTCTTTCCAGAAAACTGTTCTCCAAAATTGGTAATAAATATGAACAACCACCCAAGTAATAAGTAGCCACATCGTTATATGATGAGAAATACGAACATCCATAATCGAAGTTGTTGGTCCACCACCTACCATCCATCCAGCAACTGGCACAGTCCAATCAGTCACAAGATGAAGCATCCATGGCCACCAGTTACCAATACTACTAAGCCCTGAACCAAGACCATGTACATACATTTGAAGTCCTGTCATTAACATCCATATCATTAAAAAATGGAACATAAAGAAAAAGACAATATTAAAACTATCATTATGTTCAGAATTAAACTTTTTACGTCTGTTTAATGTAACTAAGTTTAAGAAAACTTCCCAAAATTGTGTTAAATTTTCTTTATTAGGTATGATCTTTTTCACCGGTCTATCCACACGAGAAAAGAATGTTAAATAAAAGATAATAATAGAAGTAACATCAAAAATGATTGCTACCATAAAATGACCCCAACGATTCCATGCCATAACATACTTATCTACAGCAGAATCTGCCATAAATGTTTGGTAATACGGTGCTGCAATATACAAACCAGTTGCAATTGCTACCATCATCGAAAGTACATTAACCCAATGTATAATTCGAAGCGCTCCCGTTCTACGTTTAACCTGTCTGTATCCAGCTTTCATAGTTATCCCCCTAGAATGCACAGGTAGGATCAACTTTATAAACAGCTAACTCCTTACCTTGTGTGTCTACCACATGTACAGCACAAGCAATACAAGGGTCAAAACTATGAACCGTTCGAATAATTTCTAATGGTTCTTCAGGGTTTGCAACCTTTGTACCAATAAGCGATGCTTCATACGCACCAATTTCACCATTTGGTCCACGAGGTCCAGCATTCCAAGTAGATGGAACAACAGCTTGAAAGTTTTTAACTAAACCATCTTTGATAACGATCCAATGACCTAATGCACCCCTTGGAGCTTCAGCCATACCACGACCTTTACAGTCTTTACTTACTTCATCAAAGTCAAACTCTGTCCAAGTGCTAAGGTCACCAGAAGCTGCATTTTTAGCTAGTTCTGCTGCCCATTCTACCATAGCATCACCTATCATTTCAGTTTCAATCGCACGAGCAGCTGTTCTACCAACAGTAGAAAAAAGTACTGTTATTGGAAGTCCTGAACGCTTAAGGAAATTTCCTACATATTTAGTAATATTTTCATCACCTTTTACATAGCCGATTACCATACGAGCAAGAGGACCAACTTCTACCTTACGTCCATCGTACAGTGGAGATTTAATCCAAGAATATTTTCCATCTGTTTTAAGATACGCATAACCATCATCTTTTTTATCAAGTCCAGTGTATTCAGGAATAGTCGTTCCAACATAAGGATGCTCAGGAGCACCAGTACCTTCAAACCATGAATGTGTTACATCTTCTGTAATCTTATCTTCATCAAGTTCATGTACTTTTGATATATCACCATCAAGAACAAGGCCTGAAGGTAAGAAAAGTGCTGAGTTGTAAAAACCTGTATCATCAAGTCTAAAGTCACCGTAAGACATATAAGAAAGTAGTCCACCACCTGAACCACCAATACCTTTTCCTAGAGTACCTTTATGGTCTGTCCCATGAAAAGACTGTTTAGAATCAGTTGCTTCTGCTGCATATGCAGTACCAGCCATATATATATCTGGTAAATATGCTTTTTTAACAAACGCATTTGTTTCGCGTAATAGTTCTTGAAAAAGTGCTATACGAGCAGGATTTTGAATATCTTGAACACAAGTAACACCACCAACGACTATTGATTGTGGGTGTGGAGATTTTCCACCAAAAAGTGCATGCATTTTTGACATGCGTCTTTGAACATCAAGTCCTTTAAGGTAATGCGCTACGCCGATAAGATTTTGTTCAGGAGTAAGTTTATAGCCTTTGTTTCCCCAGTATCCATTTCCAAAGATACCTAGACGACCCTCTTTTGCAAACTTAACAATACGGTCTTGGACTTCTTTAAAAGCTGTATGACCTGATATATATGGAGTTGTTCCAGCTACTACTGCCCATTTTTCTGCTTCTGCTGCAGTTTTTTTAGGGTCAGCTGTTGTTGCTGAGATAATATCAACAAAGTCAAGTGCGTGGAGGTGGTAAAAATGCACAAAGTGATCATGTACTTGCAGTGAACCTTGAATAAGGTTACGAACAATTCTTGCATTTTTAGGAATAGTTACATTAAACGCATCTTCAACGGCTTCTATACTTCTTTGGTAATGTGTACCAGTACACACACCACAAATACGCATAGTCATAAGTCCAACATCTCGAGGATCTCTGTTTTTTACAATCGTTTCAATCCCTCGAAACATAGTAGACGAACTCCATGCATCGATAATAGTGTTATCTTTGTCAATCACTGCTTCGATTCTTAAATGACCTTCGATTCGTGTAATCGGATCTACGATTATATGTTTGTTTCCGTTTGCATCTGTTTGATGAAAATTTCCATCTGCTCCATGTTCTACTTTACTCATTAGTATTCTCCTCCGTCTTCTCTTTTACCTGCTACGGCACTCGCTGCTGCATGAATACCGATTCCGATTCCTGCGGCTGTTAGTAAACCTAAACCAAACTCATCTACTGTTTTTTCAACCCCACCTGTTGGTGCTTTGATGTTTGCATTTGCCATTGGTCGCTCATACGCATACTTGTCCCAGAAATCTGGTTCAGAACACCCAATACAACCACGACCAACACCAATAGGCCAGTTTACACCCTCGTTATAACGGATGATAGAACAGTTGTTAAAAGTCATAGGACCTTTACATCCTACTTTGTAAAGACAAAAGTTATTTTTCGCACCCTCATCACCCCACTCTTCAACATACTCACCTGCATCAAAATGTGCGCGTCGCTCACAATTATCATGGATTCTGTATCCAAATGCAAACTTAGGGCGTAAAAGAGAATCTAACTCTGGAATACTTCCCGTAAGTACATAATGTAAAATTACACCCACCATATTTGATGGGTTAGCAGGACATGCAGGAATGTTGATGATTGGCTTACCTTTTACAACATCCATAACACCTACAGAATCTGTTGGGTTTGGAGCAGCTGCTGGAATACCACCAAATGTAGCACAAGAACCAACAGCAACAACTGCTGCCGCACCTTCTGCTGCACGGTGTAAGTGGTCTACAAAAGTTTCACCAGTCGCACCGATAGTTCCATAACCACCATTCATACCTAAAGGAACAGCACCTTCAACGAAAAGTAAGTACTTTCCTTTAAAATGTTCCATAGCTTCGTTCATCTGCTTTTCAGCTTGATGCCCTGAAGCGGCTTGAAGTGTTTCGTGGAACTCCAGTGAAATAATATCTAAGATGATTTCATCAATTTTTGGTCCATCTGAGCGTAAAAGTGCTTCAGAATTACCAGCACAGTCAGAAAGCTCAACCCAAATAACAGGAACTCTGTTCATAAGAACAGCTGCCTCTGCTACAAGTGGAGTAAATGAAGCAGGTAACATAAGCATAGCCGTTGTAGCACTTGCCCACTTAAGGAAATCTCTTCGCTCTAAGCCTTGGTCTTCGATACTTTCAGTAAAGTCGACTCTATTGTTAAGCGGTGTAAGTTTTTTTAAGTCTTCGATTCTTTTTTGGCACGATATGTATAACTCGTCATAATACGCGTCACCTTTATTCGTGTCTACTTTTGCACTCTCTGCCGTAAAAAGCTTCTTTACGGATTCTTCATTTTCCATGCTCATGTTGCTTACCTTTAGATTAATTTGAATAACTATTCATTATATTATTTTATTATAACTTAAAACTAATTGAATGAATGTTCATAATCTATCAATATATATTCATTGTAACCTAAGGTATTCTATTTTATTATAATTTATCAGCTTTCATAAACCATAATTGGTACATCGATGTAAACCACATAAGCGCAAATGCCATCATGTAGCCAAAGCCACCTATTATCGTAAACCAAGCAAAAGATGGATAAAGAGATGTAAGCCACCATGAAGATATATCTATAATCAAAAATCCAAAAGGTATAGCTACTACTATAGACTTGAAAATTTCACTAATCCCAACTGACATACTGTAAATGTAACCCATAAATATGAAAATAAATGCGATTCCAAACAAATGTATATGCGATACGCGTGTTAGAGAATCTAAAGAGGCTCCCTCATCTATTTTTGCAACTTTTTTAGCATCTTCGTATGTGTTAAAAGTAGCTAGGCTTGGAATGCTGTTATGGCATGAGTTACAGTTGTTTTTAAATACTGCTTCAACTTCTGGCCATAATTCTTCTTTTGCTCCTTCTCTTGCCCAACGAATCAACGTAGCACGATCAAGGTCATTTGCCTTATCATTCATAGAACCATTAAGCTTTGATTCTAGTTTACTGCTGTCTTTATTCCCGTGATAACTGTACACTACATCATCAACCGAAACACCAAACTCTCCATCTGCCATCCCATGTGTTAGTAGTATTTGCAACAATGCCATCAATATACCAATACCTACAACCAATAAATAACCTGTATAAAGTACCTTTTCTGATAACTTTAACTTGGCTAAAGTCAATCTCTTTTCTTCCAAACTATTCTCCTTAATGAATATTCATTCACTATATAGAAGCGAATAATCTAAAATTATACTTAATACTTAGTTAATAGCTTAATTAACTTTTCCTTTTCCATAGGTTTATAAAAAAAGTATCCCTGAATTTTTACATCATACCCCAAGGTCTTAATCCTCTCATATTGCTCTTGAGTTTCAACCCCTTCTATAATTACATTCATATCTAAAGTATAAGCCAAAGAAACCATACCTTTTAAAAGTTTATATTCTCTTTCATTATTTACTATTTCATCTACAAAAACTTTATCTATTTTAAGTACATCAATAGGGTATTTTCTAATATAATCAAAAGATGAATATCCTGTTCCAAAATCATCTATATATATTTTGAACCCTAGTTGTTTTATTTTTTCTAATTTCATAGCAATCATAGTAGCATCTTTAGTAAAAATATTTTCAGTGATCTCAAAACTTATGCGTTGCACGAGATCTGGATGTTTTTCTTTTTTTTCTTCTAAAAATATAATTAAATTTTCATCATAAAATTGGTATATAGAAAGGTTCACAGATACACACGGAATATATAATTCATAAGTAAGATAAGAAAAAATCTTATCTATCATTACATATGTAAATTGCGCTATCATCCCTCGTTCTTCTAAAATAGGAATAAACTTAAAGGGCGCAATGAGTTCACCTTCATGTCTCCATCTTGATAAAGCTTCACATGAAGCAACCTGACCATCAAGATTACATATAGGTTGAAAATGTAAGAAGAATTCATCTTTTTCAAAGGATTTTTCAATTTTCTTCACTATATCAAGGTTACTTTCAAAAGATTCAGATAGCTTTTCATCAAAAAATAGATACGAATTTTTTCCTATATTTTTCACTTCATACATAGCTCTATCAGCCATAGAAATAATACTCGATAAGTCTAAGTCAGTAGTAGGATTCATTAATATTCCAATACTCATGCTAATACTTACACGATGAGAATCACTGAGTCTAATTTTTTCCTTTGAAATACTTAGTAAATTATTTGCTATTTTTTCTACTACATTTTTACTATGAATATTTTCTAGTATAACAACAAACTCATCACCTCCAAGACGTGCTACAAAATCACTTGAGCGTGTCAAGTCCTGCATTATATTGGCTAATGCTATCAGTAATTTATCTCCCATAGCATGACCAAGAGTATCATTAATATTTTTAAAACCGTCAAGGTCTATAAAAAACAATGCAAAGTCATGTGTAGCTTTGGTTGTAGTATCTATTATATTTTCAAGTTTTCTCGTAAATGATTCTCTATTTGGTAAGCCTGTTAAAAAATCTGTATATACCATCTTCTTTAATTCATTATGCGCTTCTTCTTTTGAAGTCACCTCTTTTTTTAATTCTTGCGTTCTTTTTATCACTTTATTTTCTAAAGATTCTTTTTCTTTTTCAATAACTTTTTGAAGTGCATATACTTCACTGATATCATTAAGTAGTATGATTTTATATGTAGTCTCATCTAAATATATTGTATTTATTTCTATCTTAAAAAATCTTTTTTTCCACTCTAAAATAGTATCAGATGATTCTTTTAAATTAACAATAGGAATAAATCCTATAAAGTGAGCGACAAGAATTTCATTTATATTTTTTCCAAGAGCATTTTCAATGCTTACTTGAAATAATTTTCTTGCCCTTTGATTTATAATCAAAATGCAATTATTAGAGTCTAGTACCACAACAATGTCAAGCATGTAATCTAAAATAATCTCATTTCTTGTTTTTTCAAACTGAAATTCTTCTATATTTTTTACAACTTTTTTATATTGCTCAATAGCTTTTTTTGAATGTATCTCTGATGCTTTTTTCCAAACATCTATTTCCTTTATATAATCTTGAGCATTGAAGATAGTGTTCATAATCCTCTCCATATATTTACATGTTCTATCACTTCTTTTATGAAGCCTTCTTTATCAGGATTACAAGCTAAAAAAGTTATATTTGGTTGTGAGGGAAGTAATGTTTCTAAAGAATGGAGCAAATAATAAAAAGCACTGTCATGCGTGTATTCTTTACTATTTGTATTTTCTAGGACTGTTTGTAAACTAAAAAAACTTGCATTTTTTTCTTCTTTTATGTAGTCCAAAAGTAATATATCACTTGTATCCTCAAAGTGAGTAATAAGGTTTAATCCACCTAAACCACCCTCTATCCACATGTCAGACTTCCTTGATGTTTCTTTTTTTACGGCATCATACACCCACAAAGCCGCCCCATCAGGGTATACGAATCTATTTCCTATGCAGATAATTTTTTTCATTATAAGCCTATGCGAAATTTATATTTTTCTGTTGTGTTTTTTAGGTCTATGGTATGAACTGTACAGACTAAACAAGGGTCAAAAGAACGAATCACATGACCCATCTCTATAGGGTTGTCTACATCTTTTACTTGTAAGCCAAGTAGTGACTTTTCCCAAGCACCATGCTTGCCATTTTCATCTTTGGGAGAACCATTCCACGCTGTTGGTGTAATGATTTGGTAGTTGCTAATTTTTCCATCCTCAAATTTTACCCAGTGCCCTAAAGAACCACGCGCAGCTTCAACAAGCCCTACTCCTAAGCCTGAGAAACTATGCGCAACTTTATCATAAGTAGAATCAGTAAAATTTTGTAGCACCTCACGCATCTGCTCTCTTGCATAACGTAAATGAATTGCTGGGCGTAAGATTCGTGCCAACTCTCGAACATAAGCACAGTCTTCATACTTCGCATGTAAACTTACCATTAAAGCATCTTCATTGACCAAGGCTTGTGCTAAAGGACCTGTTTGCATTACATTTTTTCCGTAGCGTGGTGCTTTACCCCAAGTGTAACCACCTTTTGACTTCATATCTGGCTCGGTTACACCCTCAAATGGTTTTTGTACGATTTGTATCTGTTTAAACCACGCGTGCGATATATCTTCAGTTATACTCTCTAAAGACAAGGATTCTAAGGCACCATCGATAATCGCACCCTCTTTAATCAAGCGTTTTTTAGGGTTTACTGGGTCATTCACTGTTCCATAACTTAAAAAATTGTTGCCACTTTTTCCAATCTCAAAAAGATTACACTTTTTTGCATAATTTGTAAATCTAGCTAAGTCTGTATCTGCATTGGATTCTATATGCTTAAAAAAACTTGCTTCTGATGTTATGCTCGTAGCAAATGTGTCTATATCCATACCGAGTACATGTTCTTCGTACCAAAGAATTGTAGTGTCGATATGACTCGCAGCAACATTAAGTTCAAGCATAGTAGGAATCGTAGAGATACCTCCGGGAACCATATGAGAAGTATGTGGCCATTGCCCACCTATGATGGCAACAAGTTTTAAAATGTTTGTACTTTGTTGCAAGGCACGCTTTGAGGACTTCCCCTTAAAAGGTTCATAATGCTTCATTGCTTCTTCATAAAAACTTTCATTTTCATAGGCTTTGTTCGCAAAATCTGCCATATACATCAAAAAAAACTGGCGAATATCACTTTGTACAGTTTCACTTATAAGGGAGAGATTTCTCAAACGTACTGCCTGAGGTGGTGGAGTGATATTTTGAGAAGATTCTAAGGCTTCAACCGCGGCACTTAAATGCGTGATAGAACAGATTCCACAAATTCTCGGTGTAATCACAAGAGAATCAAGTGCATCACGCCCTCGTAAAATGTTTTCAAATCCACGGTATAGCGTACCTATGCTTTTTGCATCCACTATCACACCATCTTTAATACTTACACGAATATCTAGGTCCCCCTCTACTCGATTGAGGGGAATCTCTAGTTCTACTGTTTTACTCATCTTCTTCTACTTTCTTTTTTAGTCTTTGTGGAGCAGCCGCTGCTGCCATATCTTTGTATGCCAGATAGTACGCTCTGTCTACACCCTCTGGTAAATGTAAGGGTGTTCCTGCGATAGTAGGTGTTTCAAAAAATGCTGACTGGTGGGGAAAGCTTGTGTTTGTACAACCAAAACAAGGAACACCTGCGCGTGTTTTTGAGTTTACTTCATTCCATAAATGTTTGTTACACGAAGCGTGTGTTGTTGGACCTTTACAACCTAGATGAAAGAACATACAGCCCTCTTCTCCAAAAACATTTTCTTCAACTCTGTACTCATGGTGTTCATTTCGGGTACACCCTTGATGGACGGTTGTTTCGTAGTACGAAGTTGGTGTAGCATTTGGTCCGAGTTCTATTTCTAAACCACGGCTTAACATATTTAAAATAAACTCTAAGGAATTTGGATGAATCGGACACCCTGGAAGGTTAATGATAGGCAAACCTTTTTTACTTCTAAAGTTTTCACCTAAAAAACCACCTTTTTTATCGTGGTGCTGTTGTAAACCTATACCATTAAGCTCATCACCGAGATGCGAACCAATCCCACCAAAGGCAGCACATGTACCAACGGCAACGATATAATTTGCCTTTTGACAAAGTGCTTGTATGAGGTCGCGTTTTGGTTTTCCCCTAAAAGTATCAAACATTCCTGTAGAATCTGGACCCATAACAACATTTCCCTCAAGACAAAGTATGTCGAGTTCCATTGTGTCATTTAAAATGTCTTCTATCATAGCATCGTGTTCACGCGCTGAGAGTGTTGAGAGTGAAGGATGCCAAATAACATCAATATTGAGCATCCCTAACTTAGAAAAAAAGTCAGGAGAATCAAGGTTTAAAATAGACATACTGTCCCCACTACAACCACCAGATTGTAACCAATACAATGTTTTCTTTGAATTACTGTTCATTCAAATATCTTATAACTTTATAACTGAGAAAGAGCTAAATCCCCCCCCCCCATTTTGTATTATACTTCTCGTATGTAGTGTATATGTAACAGATATTAAAAGTACTCAATATGTATTAAAGCGAAA
>NZ_JAEMVA010000089.1 GCF_029215955.1 Sulfurimonas sp. SAG-AH-194-I05 | reverse complement strand
ATCTATTTCTGTGTTATAAAAGTCTATACTTAAAAGTTCAAACTTCTCTTCTAGGAGAGTTGTTTTTTGTTCATGCTTATAAATATTAGATTTTAACTGTCTAATTTTATAGTTGAGTTCATCGCTCAATATCTTTTGTAGCTCCAAACGATACATTTCGTTTGGCTGTGTACCAGTTAATGCATGACCTTTTATCTCATTAACAACGCTTTGTAACTTAGCACCAAAGTGCGAACTATTTATCTCAAACATTTTTCTATCCTTTTTTTTAATTTGACTAAACTAGACCCTTAAGAACCAATGCTGATTCTAGGTCTAAACCACTAATCTCTTTTATCTCAGAGCCATAGAGTGTGCTATATCTTCGTGAGTTTGAACTCCACATCTTCATACCTGTATCTTTTCCAGATACAAATATATGCCCATCACTGTGTACTGATACACTCTTACCTCTAATACTATATGCTTTCATCTTTTATGCCTTTCATAATTATTATGCTCAAATCATCTGAACTGAGTTTTGAAAAATTAGATTTTAAGTTTAAAGCTAGTGCTTGTGATACATACTCTTCATCATAAGCATCTAACCAATTAATCATGGTTCTAGTTACTTCTGCCATCTCATTAGTTTGATAATTAAAAATACTTCCTTCAATTCCATCAGAGCAAAGAAGTACACCATTTTTAATCTCTTGAATATCACCAACTTTGACTCTAACTCTATCTTTTGCTAAAACAGTATTTACAAACACTGTATAGTTGCAAAACTCTTCATCATTTTCTGGCTCAGAGGCAACTACTAATTCATTATCTTGATTTATAGAAGCTATAACACCATCTCCAACATGAATAATTAAATATATATCTTTAATCAGTACAACACATAATAGTGTTGATGCTAATTCCTCAAATTTCAATTCATGCACAATTGAGTAAGTATAAAGAGCATACTCAACATACATTGTGATATTTTTAGCTGTATCCTCAGAGTTAAAATATTTATCTCTATTTACATCTAACTCTATTGATAAGCGTACTAAGATAAATTCAGCAGCCTCTTCACAATATAGAGCTGAACCAGCACCATCAGCAAGTCCTAAGAAGATAAAATCTTCTTTTTGGACTATATTGACTTTATCCTGACAAGCAATACCTTTTGATAGGTGTGCTACCCCTTGCCTAGTAGCTGAAGCTACTTTATAGTTAGAATAAATCATATCTACGATCAAGTGGTTCTGATTTACTTGATTCTCCAATTTTTGTCTCAGAAAAGCCAATAGCTGTTTGAGATAGCCATTCAAATAGGTCAACAAGTGATTCACTAGTTGGTGAATAAATCACTGGCTTAGTCGGATTAAATCGTTTAAACTGTTCAATATTAACTTCATTACCTGTTGCAATCGAAAACATTGTCAAAGATTTTTTTGCAACTCTTGAACTTGTTATTTTAACTGCTTCATCAATACTAGAATCTACTACATCAGCATCTGATAAAATCACCATCCAAGGTACTTTACATTTAATATTTTTTGATTTATATTCACTTTGTTTTTCATCTAATTCATTTACCATTTGAACTACAACACTATTCATATCTGTTGTACCTTCTGCTGTAAATGTTGGAGCTACAATTTCATTTACTGGTGCGAAATCAACTACTTTTTTCACTTCATGATTAAAAGTGAAAATTGCTACTTCAACACATGCAGAAGCATATGCATCATTTTTTAAAGTCTCAAGGAATACTTTTACTCCTTCATAAGCTGCCTTTATTCCACCATGCCATGACATACTCTCTGATATATCAATACCCATTGCTATAAACACTTTTGTTGTAGGATCAACAAAACTCTCAATACCTAAATCTATCTCTTTATTAGTTTTAAAATCTGCTAGTGACATCTCATTTTCCTCGTATCTTTTTGCAAATAATTAGGGTTATTACCCACCTCTATGTTTAGTGCCAAGTTTTACCTCCTTTTGTTGAATTTTTTACATCTATTACATCCTGTCTATACTCATAAAGCAGATCTAATAATTTAGTGATTGACACATATCTTTTATCAGCGAACTGTGTATGAAAATAGACTCTAAGTTTATAAGATAGGTTATGATGTGTATTAACTAATTCTGCTTGAACATTGTGCGTGTTTTTATTTGTAGGATGATATAAATAGATTCCGTTTTGTATTGAATCTGTATCGGTTCCACCAAAAGGGAAAGCCCCTTTATGCAGTAGCTGAAAGATAATTGTTGCGATTGCATAAGCATCATCTTCAACAGTTCTCATATAGCTATCAAAGCTTTTACCATAGTGAATTTGTCTAGTGTACTCTTCAAGACCTGTAGTAGCAGGTCTGCCAATCTGAAATGAATCTACATCTATAACAGAGATATTTCGTTTATCTTTAACTAAAATATTTCTAGGATTAATATCTCCACATATGATACTTTCATCATTAATAGATTTAAAAGTATCAACAATTGTGATACAAAGCTCTATCACATCTAATAAGTTATATTTAGGAAAGTGTTTTATAATTCCATTTTGAAGAAGGAGTAAACCTAACTCTATTCCAGAAACTCTTTTCATTTTATAGCCAACATGATTATTGTTTTCATCGTACAACACTTCAGTGGGCACAATTACATTAGCTGGAAGATTTGAATTAATGAGTTTATGGGCAACATCCAATTTATTGTTAGTAGCTTTACCTTGATGATAAATTTTAGCAATAAATCTATTTGAGATATTGTGAATATTTGCTTCCCCACCTTTTGCAAAGTAGTCTTTATCAATTTTTACTACTTTACCTGAAGCATTGTATAAAACTATTTTATTATCAAAGAAAGCTGTTTTAGGTGTTGATATTGCTTTTGGTATAGTTTTTTTTGTGGCTTTTGATACCGTAGTATTTGTAATAGCTTTTGGCTGTGGTGCAAAATATGTAGGTTGTGCAGATACAACAGCACTGTTATCTACAAGAACACCATTTATCATCTTTGTCTTATTGCTATTAGTTAATGATGTGAGTATATATTTTGGGAAAGTCCATATAGATGCAATTATTGCTTTTAATGATGAAGTAAATACAAACTTTGG
>NZ_JAEMVA010000088.1 GCF_029215955.1 Sulfurimonas sp. SAG-AH-194-I05 | reverse complement strand
GGGATATGAAATCATCACAAAGACAGAAGATAAATGGAGTGATGAATATCAAAAGAATATCAAGAAATCTCTTTTTACAAAAAATGAGATAATGCAGGATAAACTCCAAATATTACATTTCGTCAATGCAGTAAAATATAAATATATTCTGTTTGACAAATGGTTTGCAAGTATCAAGAACCTCGTATTTATCGAAGAAAAACTCAAAAAGAAATTTGTATGTCCAATAAAAAGTAATAGAAAGATAGCACTTACACAAGAAGCAAAAAATAAAGGAAAATATGTTAATATCTCAACCATAGATATAGAGAGTGGTAGTAGTCGTTTGGTATATCTTGAAGGGTATGAAAAACCTTTAAAGCTTATCAAACAAGTGGTCAAAAACGGCGATGATGGCGAATCTACTTATCTGTATCTTGTTACAAATGATATAGACTTATCTTTCGATGAAGTACTTGAAATCTACAAAAGACGGTGGAAAATAGAGGAATATCACAAATCTTTAAAACAAAATCTTAAAATAGAACACTCCCCAACAAAAGTTGAAACCTCACAGAGAAATCATATTCACTTAGCTGTTTGTGGTTTTATCAAGCTAGAGAAACTACGACTAAACTATAAAATGAATCACTTCGCCATCAAGGAAAAAATATATATTGAAGCTCTCAAAATAGCCTATGAAAAAGTAGGAGAACTGATGGTTGCGTGAAATTGTAGCACTTTTATGAATTTAGAAATTTAAATTATCGTAACATCAGTAATTAAATCAGAAAAATTTTTTAGATTTTCAATCTCTGAGAGTTTAAGCCTCAATACTTTTGATTTAATCGTAGTCTCTTTGAAGTTGTAGACAACATCAACAATGAACCCTTGTGAATCTTCAAAAAATAGTTCGCTGTCTTTATTCCATTCGTTGATGAGTAATGAAATAAATTCTACCTTGATTGCCTTTCCATAAAAAATATTTTTAAAAAAACTTTCTCGATTTTCTCTTTGAATAATTTGATAAATAAATGCAAAAAATATCTATAGTAATAAACGGGAAGGGATTTTTGTTTTTGTTTTTCACTTCGCCTATAAAAATATGTGGCAGTCCATCTAAGAATGAATTCTCACAATTTAAAAGTTCAGCAATAAAATATAAATATAAATCTTTATCATCAAATTGAATTCTTTGATTAGCAAAAGGTATTTTGTTGAATAGATCTGTATCAAACATTTTTTTTGCTCTATCTTTAAATTGTAAATCATTTTTATGTTTTTCTTCAAAAAAATCAAGTTCCCCAAATCTTCTAACGTATTTTTGAATCTCATTTATTTCTGCTTCCTCTAATTTATTTTTTTCAATTTTTCTTTCAATTATTTTTCTTTCTTCTTGATTTGAAGAATCACTATTTGGAAAAACAATACTGTGCATTTTATAATTATCTTTCCTTAGAGTTGTTCCATCTCTTAATGTGATTTCCATTAAACCATCTTCAAGTCTCCTGCTTGATATAATATTGACATCTCTAATTGGTTTTGGAGATTCAGTCTCTTCGTTTTGTTTTTCATTTTCTTCTTTTTCATCTTTGAAAGTGTTTGTAAGATAAACATTCGTACCAGCTACTTTTGTATTATTATTTTGCTTATCACCTACAATTTTTACTGTCACATCATTGTATCCAGATTCATGAATGCTTGTTTTAATTCTCATGACTAAATCTACGTCTTCTTCATCAGAAATTTCAGTTAACTCTAAACCAAAACGTCTTGCATTTCTCATCATATATAAAACATCTCCAAGAGGTATTTTATTCTCTAGATTGTTTATGTTTATGTTTTTTTCAATTGCCTTTACGTATTTTAGAAACTTCATTGGATCTTCGTAAATTGTTTTTGAAAAATCTTTAGCTATCTTTCTCGTTTATTTTTACTGAATCAGAAAATAATTCTATAATCATAATTGCTTCAACGGCATTAACTTGTAATTTACTTTTTGATTCGTTCAAATCAAAAATTAATTTCTCAATTCGTTTTTGATATTCAACAGGATCTTTATTCTCAATTTCAATCCCAAGTTCTTTTTTTTCAACGCTTTGTCTTACTCTTTTAAACTGTACTTCTTTCTTTTTTTTGGCTTTTAGAAATGCTGCAAATTCCAGAACATAATAATAAATATATGGAAGAATTACAAACAATGGAATCAACCACCAAAAGCTCAAAAATATTTCAATAAATTTCACTCTTTTCTCCTTTTTTTCAAAATCACTTTTAATGCCCTTTAAGGACTTTTATTTGTAGATGGTGAGTATTGGTATTACTTTCTTCTATTTTTGTCTCTAATAATGCTTAAAATTACTAATTTAAGCATTTACAAACAATAAATTATTGACAAATACATAATTTCAGTAAAAGCAACCTGTTTTTTAACTCATCTTAAAAAAATCTTAATTTAAGAAAATATTAAGCGTTTTTTAAAGTCCTGTCACTCAAGTTAAACTTCTTTTACACAAGAGTACATATAGGGAACTTTGCCCTATAAATCTCCCTGAGACTCTCTTCAGGAGAGCCAAAGTATATAAGGGACTTTTTTTTCTATAAATCTCCCTGAGACTCTCTTCAGGAGAGCCAAAGTATATAAGGGACTTTTTTATTGTCAACAAGTCTCATTTTTGTGATTTACCTTTTGAGACATCTTTTTCTTCTAGATTTTCCCACTTATTATCTCCAGTATTTCTGTCAATTTCGAGACTAGAAACATCAATTATTTTTAACTGATTTACAGATTTATTTTCCTCTTCTAGCTTTATAATTCTTCTCTTAACATGTTGGTTTTGAGTTGTGATATATTCATACCCTTCTGCTATGCTTTTTAACTTTTCTAAAGTGCTATTTCCTAAAAATTTGAGTAAGGAAACTCTACTTAAACACAAAGAATTAAACTCAACATGTTGATTAAATTTAGTGTCAAGTAAGAGATAATTTTCGATAGGTACTTTGAATTTCATCTTATAATTAATCCAAACAATATTGCTACTAATCGTTCCGTTTAAAAATGAATCTAAGAAACTTATCCGAACCTTCTTATAAAACTTATCGACGATTAACCATCCATCATATCCGT
>NZ_JAEMVA010000087.1 GCF_029215955.1 Sulfurimonas sp. SAG-AH-194-I05 | reverse complement strand
AAGAGGAGTCAATGGCTTTTTTAAGTATGAACAATGAAGCAGCTGTTAAACTAAAAGGTAAACCAGAAGCAATTTATAATGACAGAGCAGGAAATATAGATGGCAATAAAAAAGTTTTTATTCCTTTTGCTTCGAGAGAAAAAATGAATGCATTGCTCAAGAAAGTGGATAACAATAGATCTAAAGTTAATCCAAAAATATATGATGGTGATGTTCTGCCAACAATGCCATCAAAAGATAAATTTACAAATGAAACCTTAAGTCTATTGATAGGAAAGGAACAAAGTTTTCGGGAAAATGACTTTAATATTCATTTTTCAAAAGAGCATGGAGCGAACTTACTAGTAACTGGCAAAAATAAAAAAGAGAAACAGCATATTATTAATTTAATAGGCTTAAGTTTAAAAAATACTAAATATATAGAAAATATATATTTTATAAATAATGATTTTAATATTCTTACTAATTTTTCTAAATCTACAATAGATATTTTTAACAATGAAATTAAAAACAAGAGTGTCATTATTATTGATAGTATTGACACATTAACTACTTTACATCCACAAGTAAATTATGGTGGAGGCTTTACAATGCCTGGAGAAGAAGTAAAACTATCAACAGCGGACAAATTCAAAGAACTACTAGAGAATGGGTATAAAGATGATATCTACATTATCATCTTTATAGATAATATTAAAAGAACAAAACAAAAGATTAGTGAAATCATTGAATTATTTAATTATCGATTAGCCTTTAGTTTGGGTAGTGATCTCTTAACAGATTTTCTTGACTTGGAGTACAATGTTAACTTAGCATCTCTGAAAAACAATAAAGCTGTATTCTCTAATGTTTTAACATCCGAAACTATTGAATTTAAACTTTTTAAGGCTAATAATGATTAATATATATTTAGATACAAGCGGAAGTATGACTGAGATGGGCAAAGATAGTGCTCTTTTGTATATAGCAAAATCGATAGAAGATTATTATAATTTTAAATCAATAGAAACTCTCTTTTTTAAACTTAATGGAGAGATGATAAACGAGTTAACAAATATTGAATATTTAAATGATATAAAATTAGAAACTCAAAGCATTAAAGAAAATAGTATATTGCTAAGTGATGGGCTTTTTAATGTTGATGCTGGACATATCTTTAATATTTCAATCTCTATAGGTATAGATAGTGATATTATTAATTTAAAGAAAATATCTAATAAAGTATTTTCTAATGATGAACTTTTAGCTGCTTTAGAGTACCTATTATTTCAAAATAGCCTATTAGATTCTTTCCCTGTTGTAGAAGAAGAAGGGGATGATGATGAGTGGTAGGGAATGGAGAGGATGGGGTGTCTCAGAAATAGGACCACTTCACATTAAGGAAAACATACCTAACCAAGACTCTTTTATTATAAAAAAATATAGTTGGGGAAGTGTTGGTGTTGTGTGTGATGGATTGGGTAGTAAGAAATATTCTCATATTGGTTCACACGCACTTGTTCATGCTGTCGTTAAAGCATCACAACTATTTGATTTTGAAAAAGATATACAACTATTTGAGCCTTTAGTCAAATCATTATGGGATATAAACATATCTCCTTATAGTCAAAATGAAACCTCTACTACTTTACTATTTACAATTATTAAGAACAATAGAATCTATATTGGTAGGGTTGGAGATGGTGCCATTGCTATCTTTGGTAAAAAGTCTTTACTTGTAGAAGAAAATAAAGACATGTTCACAAATTATACAATCCCATTTGGACGAGATGAAAAAATAGAGTGGAATATTTTCAATGAAGAGAGTGTAGATTATATTGTAATGTGTAGTGATGGAATATCAGAAGATTTAAAAAAAGAGAAACTTCTTGATTTTTTTCAAAATTATGTACAAAATTACAAAAACATGCACCCATCTAAACGAGTTTACGAAATAAAACAGTGGTTAAAACAGTGGCCAGTTAAGGGACACTCTGATGATAAAACAATTGTAGCACTAATAAAGGCAGACAATGAGTAAGGTATTAAAAAAAATTGATGAATTTAGTAATATCCACTATATAGAAAAAGATAATGAACTAGGTCGTGGTGGTCAAGGAGTAGTCTATAAAACAAAAAATGCTGATACTGTTATAAAAATAGCTCTAAATAATGATATTCCTATTAAAAATGAAAAAAAGATAAAAGCTTTTCACCAAAAGATAAAAAAGCTTATATATAAACCATTACCCAATGATATAAATATTGCAAAACCATTAGTGGTTTTAAAAGAAGAAGCTGGCTATGTAATGCATCTTTTAAATGGGATGGAACCTTTTGCAGAATTACTACCTCAAGAGTTGAAAAAAGAGCAAGCCTCTAAAATAGAGATACCAAATTTTTTAAAAGAAGTTGATGAAAGAAGTGCTATTTATTTTACACACTATTTACAAACTGGAGGACTAAGAAAAAGGTTATACTCTTTATCAAGATTAGCTATAATCTTGTATAGGTTGCATTCACGAGGAATAGTATATTTTGATATTTCACATAACAACATATTTATAAATAAGGATGATATCCCTTTAGTATATTTAATTGATGCAGATAATATTGAATATGAATCAGCAAATAAAGATGTAGTTTATACTCCGAATTTTGAAGTACCTGAGGTTGTCAAGGGAGATCCTAACTCTACTTATAGTGATATATATGCATTTGGAATTTTAAGCTATTTAGCTATTACCACTACGCACCCATTTGATGGTATAGGTCTTGAAGAAGATGATTGGGATAGTGAAGGCGGTGAAACAAAAGAAAAATGGGAGCTTCCTTGGACAGAAGATAGTAATGATGATTCCAATAAAAGTACATCAGGATTAAAAGGAACACTTACAATCACTCAAGAGTTGAGCTATTTGTTTCATAAACTTTTTGAAGAAGGTAAAGATAATAAATATAAACGACTTACTTTACCATTATGGATTGAGTCTTTAGAAAAAGCAGCTTGTAAAACATTAAAATGTTCAGGGTGTAGCATGAGTTATTATGACGATATTTTTGATGCCTGCCCATATTGTCAAACTAAAAAAACTAAAAGATTGATAATAAAATCTTTTTACTACAAAG
>NZ_JAEMVA010000086.1 GCF_029215955.1 Sulfurimonas sp. SAG-AH-194-I05 | reverse complement strand
ATGCTGATTTCTTTATTTTTATTCATTTGTTCTTTGCACTTGAGAGAATCTTCAAAGTGAATGATTCCTAAAATACCACCTATTAACATTCCTCTTGCAGCAGATTCTCCCCCTGCTAACATGTTTTCTTTGAGTGCTTGTTTGAAGTTGTCTTTATATTTTAAAAGTATGTAAATTGTACTTGCAAATCCTCCATTAACACCACATGATACTCCAAGTTTTTGAATAGCTTCTTGTGTATCGAGATCATATGCATTGTGTGCATCTTGCACCCATTGTTTAATTGTGTCTCCAAAATGTTGAGAACTTTCTTGAAGAGTTTTGTCTAAATCACCACCATTAAGTAAAGCCATAGTAACTTCGCTAAAAAAAGCGCCAGCCATTACAAGGTCTTTATTCATATGCGTTACAATAGTATGGAGTTTAATTGCTTCTTGCATATCTGTAGGCGTGTCGTAGTATTTTAAAATAATAGGAAACATTCTACTTACTGCACTTAAGTCTGATGAGGGAGAACCACATGAGAAAAAGCTTTTTGATTCATCTAGTTTTTCAAGTGTATGTTTAGATGCCCCATCTACGTAACCATCATATTTTTTCATATTTACGTACCAACGTTCTCCAAAATCAACGAGTGAGAATCTATTTTCTTGTACGAGGTCTTGGAGTAACCAAAACATTTGGTCACCATAGTGTGTGAAATCACCCTTCTTTTTTGTAGGGTGGTAAGTACTTAGAGGGTCATTACACGTGTCTAAGTTTAAAGAAGCATTTTTAATTTCTTGTGTGTCGTAGACCCAATGTCCACCAAGAGAGTATGCGTCACCATAGAATGCTCCATATAGCATTCCTTGTAGTTTATTAGTATTTGTCTGCATAAAGAAACCTTTTTATTTTTTTTGTTGGCGTTTTAACGAATGGTTCTTTTTCTTCAATAAATTTGACCATTCTTGAAAAGGATGATACTTGTGCATTTACATCCTTTCTCATATTTTCTAAATACTCTTCACGATTTTTTTCTTCATGATATATTTTTTCTTCATCAAGATTAATAAGAGCAATGAGTTTTTGGTTTTTGTCCATCATAACTAAAGAATCTACAACTGATTCATTTTGGTTTATCGTCGCTTCTATTTGTTCAGGGTAAATATTTTCACCACCAGAACCTATAAGAACATTTTTACTTCTTCCACTAATAAAAAGAAATCCATCCTCATCTAAATAGCCTAAATCCCCTGTTAAAAACCAATCGTCTTGCATCACCTCTGCTGTTTTTTCTTCGTCTTTAAAATAACCCATCATAATACTAGGTGATCTTGCAATTATCTCACCATGACCAGTTTTTGGGTCTTTATTTTCAATGGCAATTTCAACTCCAGCCATTGCTATTCCTGTTGATCGATGCTTCACCTTTGCCCCTAAAACAGAACCTGCAATGAGAGGTGAAGTTTCAGTTAAACCATAGCCTACAATGAAAGGAAATTCTGCTTCAATTAAAAACTGTTCTACATAAGGTGATATTCCAGCTCCTCCAACTCCAAAAAAACGAAGTCGTCCACCAAAGGTCTCGATTAGTTTTTTTCCAGCTATTTTATTCAGTCTTTTGCGAATAAAACCTATACTATAAAGTGTACGCATAAGAAATGAACCTGTAAATTTTGGTAGAACTTTTGACTTGTATATTTTTTCTATAATGAGAGGAACGCTTACCATCATAGTCGGTCGTACAATTTTAAATGCTTTTAAAAGTACACTTGGTGTTGGTACTTTGTCTATATAGTGAACACTTGAACCATGAAGAATAGGTACTATTAAACCAACAGTACACTCAAAAGTATGGGCAAGTGGTAAAATAGACATAAAAACATCTTCTTTTTTTATTTGTACTTGAATGTAAGCACTCATAGCATTTGTAACAAGATTTTTATGCGAAAGCATAACACCTTTAGAGTTTCCAGTTGTCCCAGACGTATAAATTAAAGCAGCTAAATCATCTTCATGCGGGGTTGTGTCTTGTGTGTTTGTTTCTACTGCGTAAATATAGTCTACATTACACATTTTATCTACGAGGGTAAGTGAATCAAGATTAAGGACAAACTTATTATTTGAGCCACCATAGTTTTCAATAGTTTGCTGATGTTTGCTTGATACAAAAACAGCTTTTATCTCTGAGTGTTTCATAATCCTATGTACATCCGATGGATGGAAGTCCGGTAAAACAGGGACAATAACTGCACCAAAATAAGTAACTGCAAAATAAGCAACGCCCCAATTTGGCATGTTTTCACTCAGAAGTAAAATCTTGTCACCTTTTTTAATTCCGTAGCCCTTAAGAAGAAGAACGGTCTTTTGGACTGCGGTGTCAAACTCCGTGTAGGTCATTGGGGTTTGTCCTACTTTTGCCAAAATATCTTGTGTTTCATACAGTTTTACAGAACGGTTTAAAAGTGAGGGAAGTGTAAAGTTTTCTAAGTTTTCATAAGGGTAGTTCATTTTTAATCTCTTTTATGTTTTATTGGTGTATTAACAAAATATCGCATATTTATTTCTGCAAGTTTATCTGCCCATGCTATGTATGTAATTTTTCTTCCATGTTCAACATAGATATGATTGTCTAAAAAGTAATGTTGGAGAATATTTTCAATATTTGTTACTTTGGGAAGTGAAACAATCCATACAAAACCAATGGTTTTGAGTGAGGGTATCTCTTTTGTACTTCTCATAATGTCTCGTAATGTAGTTTCTATTGTCATGTTGCTATGTGAATCATTACATTTTGAAAATTCAACAAAAGCTACAAAGTTATCTTCATCTTTTACTTTTTTCCAACGGTCATGTTCAAATTTTTCTTCAAAGTTATAGTCAGTGTGAATACTTTTTTTAAGACAAAGACAATAGGAAGTTTTTATTGCATCAGGCACCGTGTCCTTTAAGTAGTTTAGCTCTTTCTTTGTATAAGTATTTTTTGAAAAACCTTGCGTATTGAAGAAATTTATTTTTTCTAAATTTTTTAAACTTGTTTCATCCTTGATTCTAGTAACTTCATGTACTATAGCAATAGGATAGTCCCCAGCCCAAAAAAAAGAACTATTTTGAGTAAGAAACTCAATTGTTTTTCTACTATTTTGTATGGCGTTGTGTATGTCAGATACTATTTTTTTCATTTTTTTGATAGTATGCCTTTTGTAAATAATGTAATTATTTTTATTTCTTATAGAATAGGAAAATATTACTAATTATGTG
>NZ_JAEMVA010000085.1 GCF_029215955.1 Sulfurimonas sp. SAG-AH-194-I05 | reverse complement strand
TTTTTTTTGCTTCATCTTCATTTGTAATAGCCTTTTTAGCTACTTTATAAGCAAAAAATACTCCTAACTTAACATCTTAAAATTTCCTTGGTGCTTAATTTGAATTTCATCGGATTTACCTATTTAACCCCTACTACTCTTCTGAAATCTGAATCTTTTAATTTATTTACTTTGTAATATTTGATTGTTTTTGACATTCTCTACTTAAGCAAATCTTACTCCACTTTTTATTGGGGTTGTAGGAGAGGTCTATTAATACTTTTAGCAACTCTTGCACTACTGCAAGCTAATAATACAATGCAAGTATCTGATTTTATTTTAGATTACAACAGTTTACAGAACAAGAATGTTTGTGTAAGTGGAAATATCATGTCAATGGGCGATGATGAAGCTGTAATGTTTATGGATAGACAGAATAGTATGACTTCTATTTTTATTGATGTTAGCGATATGCCTAGAGAAACCAGAAAGTCAATTATGCAAAATTGTGGAATGGGAGGAACCTATTTTAACACTGTATGCGGGCAAGCTAGGGAAATCATGTTTGATAAAGGTATATATATAATCTCAAATTAAAAACTAAAGTGTATCTCACTTTAGTTTTGCTACAATAGACTAAATACAATTAAAAGGATGAATTATGCAACTTCAACCAAACTATATAATTGATAATCACAACCATAAAATAGCAGTTCAATTAGACATAGAAACTTATGAAAAGATTACAGATGTACTAGAAGATTACGCACTTTTTAAATTTATGGATGATAATAAAGATGATGAAAAATTATCTTTAAAAGATGCAAGAGCATTATATGCTTCACTAAAACAAGACTCTTAAAAAAATATGGAAGTTGAATATAGAAAAAAGTTTTTAAAAGAGCTTTCAAAGCTACCAGCAGAATATGCAAAAACAATTGAAGAATTTATTTTTGATGATTTACCAAATTATTCAAGTTTAAGTGATATTGGAAAAGTTGAAAAAATGACTGGTTACAACAATTATTTCAAAATAAGATTCGGTAATTATAGAGTTGGAATCAAAAAAGAGAATGATTGTATAATTATCGAAACAGTGAAGCACAGAAGAGAGATTTACAAGTACTTTCCGTAAGTTAAAAGCATTATAGTCGTTCAGATACTCCGTTATATGCACTTAAATTTAAAATACTATGATATACTTTGGATATACATAAGGAGTTTTTAATGACTGCGACTATTTCAAAATGGGGGGGGGGAACTCCCAAGGGCTTAGATTTCCAAAAGATATGATGAAAGATTTACATCTTGCAGTGGGGGATAAAGAAAAAATCAAATATGATATAAATGAACTTGTATTAAAAATACCAAAAAATTATCAAGCAAAAGAAGAGATGACTTCAGTAATCGTACTAGAAGAATGGTAGAAGAATATACTCCTAAAAAAGGTGATTTAGTTATACTGACTTTTGACCCATCAAAAAAAAAGGTGTCAGGCACTCTTTTATGCTTTTTCTTAATTTTTCCTTTTCTTCTTCCATAGAATTTGTGGATTATGTTAATCAACTGATTTTTTATCTTTTTATTGTATAATCTTTTATGGCAAAGATTGATGAAATAAAAGAGCATATTGGTGCATTAAGAGGTTACTTGAATATTGTTATTGCGATTATATTAGCATTAGGTGCTGGTATATCTAAACTGTATTTATCGTTGCAAATTAATATCTTATTTTGGATAGGTATTGCTTTAACAATATTACTATTAATCGTATTTGCTATTATTGCAAGAGTAATGCATAATAATATTAAAAAATTAAAGGATTTATAAAATGGACTTAGCAACTATATCAATAGTATTTGTTTCTACAATGTTTGGTTTATCAATCATATATGTAACAAAACAATTAGTTAAAATATGAAATTACACCCCAAATTACACCCGTGAAAAAAGGGTGTCAGGCACCATATTGAAACTTTTCTTAATTTTTTCTTTACTTCTTTCTCCACAGTATTAAATGTTATGTTAATCAATTGATTTTCTATCTTTTTATTGTATACTCTACACATGAAAAGTTTATTTGAAACATTATTACAAATATCTTTAGGATTATTTGTAAACGGTAGCTATGGATTGATGTAAGGTGATATAGATGCAGTTAATATTGCTATTGTTGGTTTTACAGTTTCTAGTATGTTTTTATTAAATTCAATATTAGGAGTATTAAATGGAAGGTAATATAATTTTACTTATAGCTTCTATTGTGATTTTCTCAATAGCACTATATTATAATCATAAACTTACAAAGAGTAAACATTCACATTAACTCATTCCCAAGCTCCGCTTGGTAACGCATACATAAGCTAAAACTCCCAAAGAGTCAAAGTCAACTTTGTTTTTACTTTTTTGTTGTATAATTTTTTATGGCTAGAATAGATGTAATAAAAGAAAAAATTAATTATTTAAAAGTATGGTTGGGTATATTTGTAATTACTCTTGTTGGATTAGTAGGTTGGTTAAGTTCTAACTTCGATACTATATCTGAGACAAGATTTATTATTTCTATTTTTGGTTTGATATGGTTGATAATATCAATTCATTTTTTAAATAAGAATATTTTAAAAAAAATAAATTCATTAGAGGACTTATAGCATGGAATTAATAATCGGAATTATCTTGCTTAGTGTTATATTTTTTTTCAGCTATGAAGCATATTTAGCAGTATAGAAAAGTATAGAAAAAAGGTGTCAGGCACCATATTGAAACTTTTCTTAATTTTTTCTTTACTTCTTTCTCCACAGTATTTCTTATTATGTTAATCAACTTTGTTTTTACTTTTTTATAATACGAAATGAGTAATTTAAAATCAATATTTAGTAGTGATGGATTTAAAGAAATAGGTAAAGGTATTATTGCATTTGCAAATATCTTAACGGCTCTTGTAATTGTAAATATTATTTATCATAATGATGATGCATTGATTTTTGCTTTAATGTCAGTTGTTATTTATGTATCGTTATATTATTTAGGTTATAAATTTATAAAGAAAGGTGATGACTATGTATGAAGTTGTATCAATGTTTTTAGTATTAGCAATTATTGGGGTATTTGTTTTAAATAGATTACCTGCGCATAAACATCATTAAAAAATAGAAGGGAAATAGGGGTCAGACCCCAATCCGTTTTTATATTTTTTCCTTTTCTTCTTCTGCCATAGAATTGCTTATTATGTTACTCAACTGATTTTATCTTTTTTATTGATAAAAGGGTGTCAGGCACTATTTTACTATTTTATGCTTTTTCTTAATTTTTTTCTTTCTCCATAGAATGCTTATTATGTTAATCCAAATGATATTTATCTTTTTTATTGTATAATTTTCTATGGCAAAAATAGATAAAATAAAAGAGATAATATCTTTAGCAAAATATGCATTAGGTATTTTATTAGGATTAATATTTGCAATGACTGGGTGGATAATATCATCCTATAAGACA
>NZ_JAEMVA010000084.1 GCF_029215955.1 Sulfurimonas sp. SAG-AH-194-I05 | reverse complement strand
AAAAATGGTGGAGAATAACAGGTTCGAACTGTTGACCTTCTACGTGCAAGGCAGACGCTCTCCCAGCTGAGCTAATCCCCCACTTTTTTGTAATCATATGTGAAATAACATAGATCACTGAAAACTAAGCAAGTAAAGACTAATTAATAAAACTTTTATCTCTGTGAGATTTTCTTTGTATGTAAATTCAAATGAATGATTTACTTTACTCTAGAAAGGAGGTGATCCAACCGCAGGTTCTCCTACGGTTACCTTGTTACGACTTCACCCCAGTCGCTAATTCCACCGTAAGTGGTAGCCTCCCGAAGGTTAGCTTCCCAATTTCGGGTGAAATCAACTCCCATGGTGTGACGGGCGGTGAGTACAAGACCCGGGAACGTATTCACCGTAGCATTGCTGATCTACGATTACTAGTGATTCCAGCTTCATGAAGTCGAGTTGCAGACTTCAATCCGAACTGAGAGACGCTTTATGAGATTGGCTCCACCTCACGGTATCGCAACTCTCTGTACGCCCCATTGTAGCACGTGTGTAGCCCTAGCCATAAGGGCCATGATGACTTGACGTCGTCCTCACCTTCCTCCTCCTTGCGAAGGCAGTCTCAATAAAGTGCCCAGCATAACCTGCTGGCAACTATTGACGAGGGTTGCGCTCGTTGCGGGACTTAACCCAACATCTCACGACACGAGCTGACGACAGCCGTGCAGCACCTGTTTTCATGTTCCCCGAAGGGCACTACTCTATCTCTAGTGTATTCAATCAATGTCAAGGCTAGGTAAGGTTCTTCGCGTATCTTCGAATTAAACCACATGCTCCACCACTTGTGCGGGTCCCCGTCTATTCCTTTGAGTTTTAATCTTGCGACCGTACTCCCCAGGCGGTTCACTTAATCTGTTAAGTGCATCACCGAAATGACTAGCATTCCGACGACTAGTGAACATCGTTTAGGGCGTGGACTACCGGGGTATCTAATCCCGTTTGCTCCCCACGCTTTCACGCCTTAGCGTCAGTATTGTTCCAGGAGATCGCCTTCGCTTTCGGTATTCCTAGTGATATCTACGGATTTTACCCCTACACCACTAATTCCATCTCCCCCTCCCATACTCTAGGTAGCCAGTTTCCAATGCAGTTCTATGGTTAAGCCATAGGATTTCACATCAGACTTGGCTTCCCGCCTACGCGTCCTTTACGCCCAGTGATTCCGAATAACGCTTGCACCCTCCGTATTACCGCGGCTGCTGGCACGGAGTTAGCCGGTGCTTATTCATGAGCTACCGTCATTTTCTTGACTCATAAAAGGAGTTTACACACCGAAATGCGTCATCCTCCACGCGGCGTTGCTGCATCAGAGTTTCCTCCATTGTGCAATATTCCTCACTGCTGCCTCCCGTAGGAGTCTGGTCCGTGTCTCAGTACCAGTGTGGCGGATCATCCTCTCAAACCCGCTACCCGTCATAGGCTTGGTAGTCTCTTACACTACCAACTACCTGATGGGAAATAGGCCGATCTCTTAGCGAAACACCATAAAGATGTTCCTTTCCCAACTCTCATTAGAGAGAGAAGGAGTATCCAGTATTAATCATCGTTTCCAATGGCTATCCCAGACTAAGAGGCACGTTACCTATATATTACTCACCCGTGCGCCACTAATCCACCTAGCAAGCTAGGCTTCATCGTTCGACTTGCATGTGTTAAGCACGCCGCCAGCGTTCATTCTGAGCCAGGATCAAACTCTCCATAATTGTTGTCCGAAGACTTGATTATGTAAAGATCATATTTCTATGATTATTTACTGATCTTTTGCCCAAGAATTAAAATTCATTGGCTTTGTTTGCCACTAACTGCGTGAACGGTTAGTGGACTTTTGTATAGTTATCTATTACTATAGGAACTAAAGTAACTTAACTCTAATGAAAGAATTAAATCAACTTAGTCAAAATAGAATAGACGGTTGTTGTTTTATTAGTTATTTCTAAGTAATATTATCAACTTTTAAAGTTAGATTAAAAGTCTATTACTTGCTTAGTTTTCAATGATCTCAAATGGCTTCATTGCTCTTCAACTCGAAGTGCTACCGTTTGTGGATGGGAATTATAGGAAAGTGTTGCTTTGAATAAGCTTAAAGATTCAAAAAAATAATTCCCTTCTAAAGAGACTTAAATCAATCATCCACATAGGAGTACTAATATTATATAGTATGTCAATATATTTAGATTTTAAACAAGATAATGAACTAGAATAAGGGAAAAGTATTTTATATAGCACTTTAAACTACCTATATATGGTGGTTTTGGTGAGATTCGAACTCACGGTAGGAAAACCTACACAACCTTTCCAAGGCTATCTTAGCCCCTTTATTACAGGGGTTTAGTACATAGAGTCAGTTCATTTTAACGGAATATATATGATAGTAACTGATTATTCAACTGACTTTTTTTTCTTCGTACTTATAGCAATAATATTGTGATTTTTAGGAAGTTAATATTAGAAGGAAATGGTGGTTGAGGAGAGATTCGAACTCTCGGTAGAATTAACTACATAAACTTTCCAAGCTTACACCATCGGCCACTCGGACACTCAACCAAATTTAAAACATGATTATACATCAAAATCCTTATATAAGACTTCTGCTGATGCTTACATGTGAGACTTTTCACCAAAAACATGGTATATATTAATAGTGGGGAGATATACCTTTTCTTTTCCTCGCACCTTCAAATCTTCATCACTTATTTAACATCATTCATGCAAAGGAATCCGCATGCAAGTATTTTTGCCGAACCTCCATCCACAAAAGTTTTATCACTTGATATTCATTCCTGTCAATCGTATTGACTACAATCCCAAAGGAGCTGCATAAAATGCCACCAATCCCTCAGCTTATTGCAATAGCCATTACAATTCTTACTGTAGTAGCAGAAACTCTCTCTTCTCGAAAATAGCCTTAGCCTACAAGCTTTTAATAATACAACTTAAACTACAAAGGATATACCCATGTCAATAATTCCATTAACAGATGCACAGCTTAGAGCTGTTGCCCCATCAATATTCGCAGAAACTCCAATTGAAGGAGTCTCAGATCGCTATGCTTTTGTCCCGACTTCTTCTATCATTGAGTCATTTAGAGAAGCTAATTATTACCCAATACTAGCAGGTGAAAGTAAAGCAAGAAATGCAGATAATCTAGGCTACCAAAAGCACATAATTCAGTTCAGAAGTCTTGACAATTTACTTCGTCCAAACTCTAGCGAAGAGAACATAGATTTAATAGTCACCAATTCTCATAATCGAAGTTCAGCCCTTGTTGTGGATGCTTGTGTTGTGAGACAAATTTGCCAAAATACCCTCTACTATCCATCGAAGCTCTTTAGTCATCACTCTATCATCCATTCAGGATTTAATCTTGAAAAAGTAACTGCTGCCATAAATGAGGTTACATCCTATATGCCACAGATAGAATCAGAAATAGAGAAATTTAAACGAATTTC
>NZ_JAEMVA010000083.1 GCF_029215955.1 Sulfurimonas sp. SAG-AH-194-I05 | reverse complement strand
ATAAGAATGTTGAGTAGAAAAGGTGTAAAAACTGTTACTTTACTGTTACTATTGATTTTTATGATTTTAAAAAGTGTTTGAAGTCCCTATTATAGGGTTGTTTGTGGGTAAAAAATGGTGGACCCTCAGAGATTCGAACTCTATATAATCTATTTACCTATGTTCCTTAAACTTCTAGATACCTCTCTTAAATAGCCTATACATAGGGGTTTGTAAATATTTCCATTATCTAAAGTTAGATATACTTTTCGAAAGTTTTTCAATTTCTGGGTAGCAATAGGGTAGCAAAATGGCAAGGATAAAAAGTAAAAAGTACACGGGTGTATATCAAAATAAATTAGCTAATGGTGATGTGAGCTATTCGATTAACTATAAAGATGAAGATGGTAAAAAAGTTTGGTTTACTATAGGTAAAAAATCCGAGGGCATTACTGAGATATTTGCTTACAACAAAAGAAGTGAATTTATAAATAAAATAAGATTGGGTGAAGAACCACCTGCTATTGCAAAAAAGAAGAAAAAGCAGATAATTACTTTAGATAGTATGGCTACAGATAGTTATGATGTAAAAGCACTACATAACAAAAACAATAAATTGTCTCAAAGAAAGTATGAGATGCATGTGTCACCTACTCTTGGCGCCAAAGATATAAAAAAAATCACAGTTGAAGATATTCAAAAATTACAAGCAAAAAAAATTAAAGAGTTTTCTCCAAAAACAGTTAACACAATTATAGGTGAGCTGAGTACAGTATTTAATTATGCACTTGACAAGGGAATAATTTTATCAAACCCTACGACCAAAGTTAAAAAGCTAAAGGTAGATAATGCTCGTGAACGATATTTAAATAAAAAAGAGGTGTCTATATTACTAGAGTACTTAAAAGATGATGAGCAAGCTTATTTATTTGTTCTATTAGCTTTAACAACTGGAGCAAGAGTTGGTGCACTAACTAAACTTACTGCAAGAGACATAAACTTTGAAAACAGAACTATTCAAATGTTAGATGAAAAAAATGATGAAAAATATACTACTTTTTTATCCAATGAAAAACTAGAGTACTTATTAAAAGTAAGGGTGAAAAATAGAAAGTTAGATACAGCAATTTTAGAAGAGAATCAAGCAAATCTTTATGAACAAATCAAAGATAAGGTGTCAAGAGTTTTAAATACTATGTTCAACGATGGAGTGAAAGACCCTAAGCATAGAGTAGTGATACACACTTTAAGGCACACATTCGCTTCTCACCTTGCTATTAATGGTACACCAATTTTTACAATTCAAAAATTATTGAATCATAAAGATATAAATATGACTCTAAGATATGCAAAACTTGCACCAGATAGTGGTCGAGATAGTATAAAAGAACTAAACTTTTAAATATACTTGAGTTTAATTATTCGATGAGATGGGTCTATATTATTTATAGCATCATGTAAATTAAAACCAATATGAGTAAGAATAAGTTCAATATCTTCAATAATTTGATGCCTTCTTCTCCTTGTTTTATGAAAAGGTTTGTGGTGAGCATTATCATTCCGAGCTTTTCTAATTTCATCAAGCATTGTTTTCATTTTATTTCTACCAAGTTTTGGTAAATAATGCCCATGTATTGTTTTTTCTTCAAATAGATGTGACAAATCACTCCAAAAATCTGTATAAATAGCTTTTAATTGACCGAGCATAATATAGTCGAATATTTGGAAGCTATCAAAGTCTTCTATATTTTCGTTATCTTGTTTGATTTTTTTAATAGCTTCCTTTAGTGGGCTTTTTAATTTATTTGGTGTTAAAGATTCGTCATGTAACCAGTCATCATAATTTTCAGTACTATACTTTCTTGAAAGTTCAACTACAGCTTTAGAACGAATAGCTGTTTCAAATATGTTCAGGAGCAGAAACATTACTTGGTGTTCTTTGAGATGCTTATTATATAACTTCATTAAAAAATTGAAATTTGATGTAATGGTAATGTCTGTATGGTGTTTTTTTAAGTTTGAAAATTCTTTAAGAGCTATTTTAAGGTATGCTTGATTTGTCACGGTAACAAGGTGTCGAAATTTTGTAAACTCGTTATCTTCTGATGTAATTTGAATTTTGTTACAAATATTTTGTAAGCTACGATCTATTAGATTCACTAAGTAACCTTTAACTTTTAAGTAATTTTTATGAATTATACTATATAATTTCAGAACTTAGGCTTTTTAACGAGCAAGCATCGTTCGGTACTGTACCAACAGCTAAAAGCCAAGTCCTCATTAATACAATCATAAACTATACAAATATATTACAAAATGTAACACTTAAGGTAACTTCATTGGTCTCAATGATTTCGTTGAATTAGTACTTCTATATATTTCTAAAGATATATTAAATACCCCTAAGTTGTACAAAAATCTTTTTAAGAATACTTCTGCTTACTCCTATTTACCTCTAAATACCTATAACTATTTTTGTCTTTTATCTCTAAATTTTCTATAGTTCCTTTAGCTTAAGAGCAAAGGAGAAAAGTTATGCAGAATGATACAGAGTCCCAAGAAAATAAAATATATGAAGAGCTTCGAAAAAAGTATAAAAGAATGACAATATCAAAAAGTGAGATGTCTCGTGAGTTGGGTATAAGTAACTCTACTTTGGATTTATATATTTCAAAAGGTATTGGGCTTCCAAATTATAAAAAACTAGGGACTGCAAAGAATGCAAAAGTCATTTTCAATCTTTTAGATGTAGCAGATTTTTTAGCAAATACAATTAAAACAGTTTAGGAGTAAGTATGTCTAATGATGATGAAAAATTTGACCTGATTTACACAACAATAATTCATAAATCAAGAATAAAATATGGTCTCAGTAATAATGATTATTGCATTGCAAATGCAATATATCATTTAAGTAATAATCCTGATTCAAAGTTTAAAGGATGGTATTTTGGCAAGACAGAAACTTTAGCAAAAATGTTTAAGTTTAGCAGAGCTACAGCCTATAACAGTATTCAAAAGTTAATAGAAAAAGAACTTGTTGAAAAAGATGCAGAAAGTGGCTTTTTAAGGACTTCAAAATTATGGTGGAGTGACTTTGTGAACAACACAATTATAGAGAAGTCTAAAAATTAGATAGCAATCTAAAAGTTGTTTTTATGCGTCTAGTTTAAAGATGAAGTTATCTAAAAGTTAGACACATATATAAATAACTACAACAATACTTTAAAAAGAAGAGGAAGAAGATGAGATGAAAAATAGTTATGAAGATTTTGATGAGTTTATTATATGGCTGAAGAGAGATGGGTTAAAACCAAAAACTTCAGAACGCCTATGGCGTAAAAAGATATTTTCAAATCTTCAAAATGGGCATCGCAAAAGTTTAGTTAACTACGAAGATTTTTTACTAGATAAAAAATTAAATAGTTTACTTAAAAAACATGTTGTTTATAAAAATATTGACTCTCATGTGAATGAAGTGAGACATGAACACTTAGACATTGTATTAGAGATGAGAGATGGTCATAAGCTAAGAATACAGCTAAATGATTTAG
>NZ_JAEMVA010000082.1 GCF_029215955.1 Sulfurimonas sp. SAG-AH-194-I05 | reverse complement strand
CTTGACTCTCAAACCCTGCCATTGTATGGATAGAAATAATTAGAGAAAAATTGGTGTTCATAGGATTATCAGTATTAATTTGTTAAAATTTACTCTATGAAAATCAAAAACTACCTTTTAAAGGTATAAACTGGAAAAAAATGCAAAGAGTTACAAAAGAGTTACAAGAGTTGGGTGTGAATGAATGTGAAAAAATTAATGCTTCTCAACTTATTTTACTTGGATTACAAGAAAATGAGATAGAAGAATGGCAAACACTATCTTTAAATAAACAACTTTCAGATGCACGGGCAGAATTGTTTGTTTTATTAAAAGGTATCGGTGAAAAAGAGATACAAGAAAAAATTATTGTAAACTATAAAGCTTTACAAAAATTTAGACAGACAAAGCAGCCTTTAGATGAGGTGAATAAAAAAGAAAATCTTTACCAAGAGAAAAAGAGTGCTGACGTAGATATTGAGTTAGATGTAGAGGGTAATGTAACTCTATACTGCGATGGTGGCTGTACTCCAAACCCTGGTAAAGCTGGTTCAGGAGTGGCACTTTATAGGAACGATAAACTTGATGCACTTTGGTATGGACTTTATGAGAGTATGGGGACAAATAATACAGCAGAATTGGGTGCTCTCTACCAGTCACTTCTTCTCGCTCAAAAAGAATCTCAAAATGGAAACAAAGTCCAAATAAAATGTGACTCCATGTATTCTATAAACTGTATTCAAAAATGGGCGATTTCTTGGGAAAAGAAAGGCTGGACAAAAAAGGGTGGAGAGATTAAGAACTTAGAAATTATAAAAAAAGCCTATGCTTTATATAATACGATTAAAAAAGATGTAGACCTTTCTCATATTAAAGCACATGCTGGTTTTGAGGGGAATGAGTTAGCAGACAGAATGACAATGTATGCTGTAGAAGAAAAAAGTGAAGACTTTATTCAATACTCTCAACCTATAAACATAGAAGAAATTTTAAGTATGAAAGCAGAATAAAGAAGACTTTTTCTTAAGCTCTAATGTCAAGTAGTCTTGAACTTTGTGCTACTTCTTTGTTTTGTGGGACTACATCGTCATGTCCTCGAACGGGTTTATCTGCCTGAATGTTTGACTGTGCTGCTGCCCTTGCTTTTGCATTAATGTTCTCTGGTTGAAATTCTGGGCGTAAACCGTGTATAGTCATATGCGTTTCCTTGAATATTGGTTGGAAGAATTATAGGCTTAAAACGTGTAAAGTATGTGTAGTTATTCTAAATATACAACGATAAAGAGATGCTAAAAAGTTTATACATGAAGTATGCAAAAACAAGTGAACGTTGGAGTACAAAGTAAGGTAATATTTGCTTTAATTGACTTCCAAATGTAATTACATTATAATTACATTAAAGGACTTAATAATGACTATGCTCACAAAAATTGGAAATTCGCAAGGTATTAGAATTCCAAAGCCTTTAATTCAACAAGCACATCTTGAAAATGTTAGTTTAGAGCTAGAAGTTTTAGAAAATGGTTTATTAATTAAGCCTATTAACAATACAGGGCGAGATACTTGGACTGAGAATATTGAGAAAGTGATGTTTAACTATAATAGTTCCAAGGATGCAGGACTCTTAGAAGATTTACTTAATGATAACGATTTAGAAGAATATGAATGGTAGTAGATATCAAAAGATATGAGATATATCTCGTGAAGTTAAATCCTACTATTGGTTGTGAAGTTCAAAAAACAAGACCTTGCATAGTGATTTCACCAAATGAAATGAATGTTTTAAAAACAGTCATTATTGCTCCTATGACATCTAAGGGTTTTGATTTTATATTTCGACCTAAAATCAAATTTGAAAAAAAAGATGGTTTAGTATTATTAGACAAGATTAGAACAGTTGATAAAACAAGACTAGTAAAGAAACTTGGAGATGTTGATACAATGACATCAAAAGAAATTTCAAAAATGCTTGTAAATATGTTTGAATTTTAGCATGAAATTTTCAAAATTAAAACTAACAACTCCCTATTTAAAACTTGACCCTCTTTTTTTTGATGAGGTTGAGCCAACACCTTTAGACAATCCTTTTGTTATTTCTACTTCGCAAGATGCAGCAAAGCTTTTAGGGATTGATGAAGATTTAAATCTTGATGAAAAGCTACTAGAAATCGTTAATGGTTCTATAAAACTTGAAGGTTCTCAAACCTTTGCCATGTGCTACGCAGGGCATCAGTTTGGTCATTTTTCACCACGCCTTGGTGATGGAAGAGCAATAAATTTGGGTAAGATTAATGGACAAAATTTACAACTCAAAGGCTCAGGTTTAACACTGTACTCACGAGAAGGTGATGGACGTGCAGTTTTACGTTCAAGCATTCGAGAGTATTTAATGAGTGAGGCAATGCATGGTTTAGGCATCGCAACTTCACGTGCCTTAGCTCTAATAGGAAGCGACACTGATGTTGCTCGTGAGCGATGGGAAAAAGGGGCGATTGTACTTCGTCTTTCACCTACATGGGTACGTTTTGGAACGTTTGAGTATTTTAATTCACAACGTAAAACAAGTATGCTTCAAGATTTAGCTGACTATGTACTTAAAGAGTCATTTCCACATTTGGTGGGAGAAGAAGACTGTTACATGAAAATGTATGCTGAAATAGTTAAAAATACGGCAACAACTATAGCTGGTTGGATTAGTGTAGGTTTTAACCATGGTGTCTTAAACACTGACAACATGTCTATAGATGGAAGAACAATAGACTATGGTCCTTTTGCATTTTTAGATGATTACGAATCACATTATGTTTGTAACCATACCGACCATGAGGGACGTTACAGTTTTAAAAGTCAAATCGGCATAGGGCACTGGAACTTAGAGAGACTTGCCATGGCACTCTCCCCTATCATAAACTATGAGTATGCTTGTGCAATTCTTGACACTGTGTATTATGAAGCGTATGAAGATGCCTACCTTGCTCGTATGCGAAAGAGATTAGGTCTTTTTGTGGATAATCAAAGCGACAAAGGCTTTATAGGATCAATGCTAGGTAGTTTGTCAAATGCAACAATTGACTTTAATTTATTTTTTAGAAAACTATCTTCTTATGATGGCAATAAAACACCACTTTTAGACATAGCAGTTTCACGTGCCCCAATTGAGAAATTTTTAGCTATGTATGATGAGAGACTTAAAAAAGAGACACTATCTCAAAATGAAAGACATCAAAAAATGCTTGGAGTTAATCCTAAATATATTTTAAAAAACCACATTCTACAAATGGCAATTGAGAATGCTAAAATAGATGATTTCACAATGGTAAATGACTTATTAAAAGTCGCACTTTCTCCATGTGAAGAGCATGTGGAACTTGAGTATTTATGTATCGCAACACCTCAAAAGGCAAAAAATATTAAACTGAGTTGCTCGTCTTAGTTATTAAGAATTATAATAGTAATACACTATAGTTGGAATAGAATTTGCTTAATTACACCTAGAACATCCCAATAAATATTGTGATGATGAAAGACGACTTTTCAGTGATGCAGAAAACATTCACTATTTCTAGG
>NZ_JAEMVA010000081.1 GCF_029215955.1 Sulfurimonas sp. SAG-AH-194-I05 | reverse complement strand
AGGAACTATTTGATGTGGAGATAGATTTTTATACTCTTGGTTGTTAGCAACGGCTATAAGTGCTTTTCTTTCTTCATCACTAAGTTTGTTACTTGGATTGTGATTACTATGGATACTTCGCTTATCTTGACGCTTTATTCGCCAACGCTTTATAGTTCGAGTACTGTAGCCTACAATAGAACTTATACGGAGTATACTCGCTCCACATGCGTGTGCTTCATTTACGAGCTTCAATATATTCTTCCGCACTATCTCTGAACTCATAACTCCTCGTCCACAAATAGTGCTTGGAACTTTTTTTGCAATACTAAAAGTGCTGCTGTTTCAGCTAAGGCTTTATCTTTTCTTCGTAGTTCTTTTGCAAGTGCTTTATTTTTTATCTTTTCTTCTTCTAGCTCTTTTTTTGAAGAAGGTGTAACTGCTGCTTTAGGCTTTAGTAGATTCTCTTCAAATATTTGTATTTGATGTGGGAATATCCCTTTTTCCCTACAGTACGCATTGAGAGCTTCTTCTTCTAAGTTATACGTCTCATTGAGTATTTTTAGTTGTTCTTTTTTATCATGGCTAGTAGTCGAACTACTATCATTTGTTTCCTTAACCCATTTATACAAAGTAGCTTCTGATACTTTCAGTTCTTTTGCTATTTCTCGTTTACTTTGCTCTGTATTATTTTCAATAAATCTTTTAATCGCTTTTTCTTTAAACTTTTTACTATATTTCATTGTCTCATTCCTTGTAAGAGTCTCTTATATCAAGTTTTGGACAACTCTCCTGACGTAGGGGGATCTATGCCTAGCTCTTCAACAAGCAGATTTCTTCCATATTTTGAAAGATATAGCAATTGTTCTAGTTTGCCAATTTTCGGGTGAAATTTAAAGTCTTGATAAGACACTAAAGGCTTTGAGCAATTTTTTAAATTATTTAGCACACGGTATATGCTGACCTTGTGCTTGAGTATTTTAAGTCTATCTAACTGTGAAACTGTCATATACTTATATGTAGCAAGTGCTTTTAGTATATTTATTTGTGTATCTGAGTAGTACATTTTTATCTCCTAGTAATCTAATATCTCATCATCAAAACTATCGATTAATGCATTTAAACCATTTGAGGTGTCTTTGCTATAGTGAGATTGTTTTTTCTTACTAATAGTAACTTGAGTAGTATTTGCTTCTTGTGGAATATCTACAAATATTTTTCTATTTTTATCGATTACTTTGTAATACTTAGAGAATTGATAATCTAAAATAGCATTCCAGCTTTTTTCTTGCTTACTTGTGATTTTTTTATCAACTAAACGAGATGAAGCTTGAAATTTAAAAGCATCAGAGCTATGTCTCTTTAGATAAAATTTTCCAACCTGATTTAGTTTAGAGAGCTCTTTTGTATCTATATTAAACTCTTTAGCTATTGCAGTATTATGTGCGCTACTATTCATCCCAGAAAATTTTAATTCACAGTTTGTCATAATACTACCTCTAAGATAAGGAGATTCAATTTGACCTAAGTACTGATGGCTCAAGTGAAGAAACAGCTTATATTTTCTGCTTTCTGACAATGTCTCTGAAATGTCTCCAGATGTAAAATTTTGGAACTCGTCTAAGAAACAATGTGTCATAGAACGATTGTTTTTATCTGTATTAAATCTCTTCATTGCTATGGTCTGTATATTACTCATTAAAAATCTACAAATCTCAGCAGCAGATTCTCTCATTAAAATCTTATTGAATTTAAAAACAATAATTTTTTTACTATTCATTGCTTCTTCAAAATCAAATGTTGATGGATTGGTTAAAAAATTACTGAAAGCTTCAAAATTGAGCAGAATCTGAAGACGGGTCTTGATGGCTTGCTTAGTTCTAGATTTGTCTTTTTCAAGAAAATCATTTTCCAAATAGTGGCTAAATAAACCCTGACAGTTCTTGATTCCGTAGTCTACTAATGATTGGTTTTTTCTATCATCCATAAATAAATATAAATCATACAATGTTGCACCTTCTAGCCTTAACAGTGTGTTGATGACTGGAGCAAGCAAGGCTCTCATGACATTGGTAAATTCTTTTTCGCCTATAACCATTTTAATAGTGTTAAGTATATTTTCCGTTGCGATACTTATAACTTGTTCATCTGATGATTTAATATCAAATGGGTTAATAGATGGCATTAGATGTTTATCGGAACCTGCAAAGAGATCAATATATATCAATCTGTCCATATCTCTATCATCAAGTGCCTTACAAATTTCAGTACTAAAGTCTCCATGAATATCTATAACAACCAATGATGTTTTATTTGATTTTATAATACCATCTATTAAAATTTTCATCAATTCAGTTTTGCCTGAGCCAGCACGACCAGAAAGATATGATCCGTGCTCTAAGAAGCTCGTATCTAAAAATAAATCTAATGGTTGTGTAAGAAATTTATTTACTGGATATTTCTGATTTTTCAATAGTTTATAGTAACCTTGAACATCAGATTTGTATCTCAAAGAGAAGCTTTTTAATTCACGCTCTCTTTGAGGATATCCATTTATATTCATATAAATATTTTTAATCTCATAGCTAGCTTTGAAAATATCTAAATACTCTTTATAGCTTATGAATTGTTTCTCTTCAACCTGTTTTCTTTTTTCATGATAATGATGTAACGTGTTTTTATAATCATTTTTATCATGAAGTGCATATATGTCTAAAAGTATTTTACTAATGTGCAAAATATAATGCTGTGTTACATCCATAATCATTTTGTCAATATTAGATGGAATAATATGTCCAAGATTTATTTTGTTGGATATATTAGTTGTTGGATAACTTTCAAAACCTAAAACCTCATAAGCTACATCTTCCTTTGAGAGTCTGAGCCTTTGATTTAACTGTGCTTGTTGCTGCTTTGTCATAATAATGCCTTTTATATGTTTTTTAAAAGTTTGATATTTCATCTACTATTTCATCAATAGTTTGTCGTTTTTGATATTCTTTAGTACTTTTCTTTTGTACAGCCTTCAAGTCTGTACCATCACTAAAACTTTGTTTAGGATCTTCTTGAGCATTAGAGTTGTCTACAATAACGGGCTTACTGATGTTAATAAATCTTTTGTTGCTATTGCCAGGTTTTTTAAATCTGAATAAATTGCGTTGTGTATAAAATATACCTATAGCTACATATAGCATCTCATTAAAAAGTATTTTAGAACTAGATAGAGTTTCATATAAAAGAAATAAAGCAAATACAAATATAAAGATTTTTGCAAATTTAGCAGATATATTCCGTGTAAAAAGATAAGCTAAGTAGATATAAAAACCACCTAGCAAAAACATTTGTGACCCATAATGGGGCAACTCATTTGTAATAGTGTTTGTTAATATATTTATATTTATCATTACAGAGCCTTTAGAGTAGGCTCATGTAATTAGCTGCCATCATACCAACGATGGAGGCACCTAAAGTTATACTTGAATAAATTATAGACTTTTTAGATCTAAACTGTTCAAAATTGCTAAACAGCACTCCAGAAGCTATGGATAAACCTAGAATAATAATTAAATCTTGAATAAAGAAGTTG
>NZ_JAEMVA010000080.1 GCF_029215955.1 Sulfurimonas sp. SAG-AH-194-I05 | reverse complement strand
GGCTCTCTGCACTTCCACCACCAGAAGAACCAGCTTCAATACAAAGAACTGTTTTCATTTACTAACCAAGTTTTCAGCAATATTTTTTATATTTTCACCACTAACATGCAGGTTCATTGGTAAGCTCATAATTTCCTGAGTAATTGTTTCAGCGATTGGAAAATCACCCTTTTTATATCCTAAATACTCAAAACATTCTTGTAAATGTAAAGGCATCTTGTAATGTACTGCGGTAGGAATCCCTTGATCTTTTAATCTAGCTTGTATTTCATCGAAATTTTTTATTTTTACACTATATTGAGTAAATGAGGATGTAAAATCCTTATCTATATGTGGTAGAATTAAATTTCTGCCTTCTAATACTTGTGTATATTTAGAAGTTACTTCTTGACGAAGAGCTAAGTATTTAAGCTTCACATTTACTATTGCACACTGTATAGTATCCATCCTTCCACCTATACCTATACCTATATACTCATGATGGTATCGTTTATTTTGTCCATGAACTATTAGTTGCTTCATTTTGATAGCTAATGATTCATCATTTGTAAAAATAGCCCCACCATCACCAGCTATAAAAGTAAACGGTGTAGTAATTATTTCATCGCCTGGTTTGATATCTAAAGCCATCATTGCAAGAAGTAATGCATCTATTCCTAATGAACATGTCATTGCATATTTAGTACCTGTAAATTTTTCTAATGCTGATTCTAACTGAGCAACTTCTTCACCCATAATATAATGTGATTTATCTAGTGCATTCTGAATAGCTTTATCTATTTCATTTTTATAGAGTTGATATTGGTATTGTATGTTTGCAAAAGCTATTTTCATCAACTAAGTACCTCTAGATTGTCGTTTACTACTCTATATGTTGAATTATCAAATGTATCTATAGCTATATTATCATCATTAAATACTAATGTATTCCCAGCTTTTGATACCCAGCCTATTTGTTTAGCTGGTACACCCACCATTAAAGAATAAGGTCTTACATCCTTATTGATAACAGCACCACTACCTATAAGCGCATATTCTCCAACATTTATCCCACATATAACAGTGACATTAGCTCCAATTGAAGAACCTTTTTTTAGTAATGTTTTTTTTAACTCTTCTCGTCTTACAATAAAAGATCGTGGATTTATTACATTTGTAAAAACCATAGATGGTCCGAGGAATACATCATCTTCTATTTCAACACCTTCATAAATCGAAATGTTATTTTGAACTTTAACGCCACTGCCTATTGTAACGTTAGGACCAATTACACAGTTTTGTCCAAAAGAACAATTATTTCCAATTTTTGTTCCCGATAGCACATGTGAGAAATGCCATACTTTTGTATTATCCCCAATAAGTACATTCTCATCAATATAAGACGATTTATGAGAAAAATATTTAGCCATTACTTAACCTTTTTACAAAAAGAATGATATTCTCCTTTGAGTCCAATTGCTTCTATCTTTCTTATTTTAGAAACTATATCTACTGAACTATAGGCATCATCCAACCCAAATCCATTACCCTTTAATATCTCTTCATAAGAAAGAGTATGAAGATCTTTAAATCCTCTAGAGAATTCTATCTCTTCTCCTTCAACTGTAATTGATCTAAAGGTTGTTTGCTCTGCATCTCTTATATTTTTGGGAAGATAATTATAATTTACAGATAGAAACCACTTAACATTTGCATTTTTAAGTTTTAACATTCCGGCATTAGTATCCAGAGTTTTTATATGCACGATATTTGCTTGTACTTCACCAAATATCCAAGATAGCATGTCATAAAAGTGTACTCCAATATTTGAAGCAATACCACCAGATTTTTCTTCATTACCTTTCCATGATACAAAGTACCATTTGCCTCTACTTGTAAGATATGTCAAATCAATATCATAAACTTTATTTGGATTCTTTTCTAATTCTTTAGACACTTTTTCTTTTAAAGCTATGATGGAAGGATGTAGTCTTAATTGTAATATTGTATATACTTTTTTTCCTGTTTCTTTTTCAATTACCTTCAATTGTTTAAGGTTATGAGGATTTAGGACAAGTGGTTTTTCACAAATAGCATCACAACCACTTTTAAGAGCAAATCGTATATGGGCATCATGTAAATAGTTTGGAGTTGTTATAGCTATATAATCTATTTTCTTATCATTTTCTCTATGCCACTTATCTACAAACCTATCAAACCTTTCAAATTCTGTAAAAAAAGAGGCCTCTGGAAAATGGCTATCCATTATACCTATACCATCATAAGGATCAAGAGCTGCGATTAGTTCATTACCTGTCTCAGTAATGGCTTTCATATGCCTTGGTGCAATATACCCTGAGGCTCCGATTAAAGCAAAATTTTTTTTCATATCTCATTCCTTAACTTATTAATATAGTCTTCTACAAGCAAAGAAATTACATTTCTTTGCTTTTTAAAAAAAACTTTTATCATTCTTTTATATTCTACTGCATTCGACATATGTATAACATCCATCCAATATTGAAAAAATGATATTTCAAATTGATGCCAATATTTTTTCCCACTTAACCCAAATAAAGTAAATGGCACTTTAGAAATCATTCTAATTGGTACTATCCATTTTGGAACAATATTATATCTATTTACAGGTATATCATTACTCCAGACATCACCAAAATTAGATAATTTCAACATATCCTTATATAATTTTTGATTTACCTTATATTCTTTAGGTATTTTTTTCCAAAAATTAAGATACTCATCATCCCAAAGAGGAAGTCTCCACTCATACCCATAAAATTCATATACTCTTTGACCAGTTATCACATATTTACTTTGTCTGTTTATAAATTCTAGGTATTCATATACTCCATGATCATGATTAATAGAATCTAATACTATATTTTCATTTTTAAGTTCTTTTTGTAGTAAGTCCTGTATCTTTAAAAGATTAAAATCTGTTTTTAAATATCCCCAAAGTGTAAAATGTTTTTTAATAATTTGATCTAAAATAATATTTAGTCTTTCTTCTTTACTTAATACAGAGTTATCATTTTGAACCTTACCTGAAATATGCCCTCCAGAGATAAAATCACCACTATTACCGTTAATAAAAACTGCATCACTATCTATTAAATCATTTTCTTTTAAATATCTAATTGTAGATATACTTTGAATAAATTGAATAGATGAACATGTATCTGCAAAAGTTAAAAATTTCTGATATTCTTTTGAATTATAGTATTTTTTTTCTTTTTTATGAGTCATAGGAATGAATATAAATTCATACCCTACCTTTTTAGCTATAACTCTTGCTATTTCTGATTCAAAATTACCATTAGTTCCATAAGAATAACATAATACATTAGTATAACCTAAATGCTTTAAGCAAGAAGCAACAAGCCGGGAATCATTACCCGCACTAAGTGGAATAATCACTTGTCTTCCATTTAAGTTATTGATTATTTTTTTAAAAATACTAAGAGTAACAGCAGATAATTCATCTATATAAAGAGTATAATCTTTTTGAATTATTTTCCAGGGTTCATATCTATTATAGATAACTCTTTTAATCTCATTCTCTTTTATAACTATTAATTCACCGGCTTTTAAAGA
>NZ_JAEMVA010000008.1 GCF_029215955.1 Sulfurimonas sp. SAG-AH-194-I05 | reverse complement strand
AAAAAAAGCATAAAAGAGTGCCTGACAGCCTTTTTGTATTAATTTATTGTGGAATTATTTTATAAATAAGCCCCAAGATTAAAAATGTAGATGTTACAGTAAGTCCTAATGACCAAAACATAAACCTATCCATTCTTTTAGCTAAGTCTTTATTATCTTGTTTTAGCTCTTTATAATCCTCTTTTATGTCTTCTCTTAGCTCTTTTATATCAGCTTTCACTTCTTCTCTTGTAGCCATGTGTTGAGCATTGTGTAGTAGTAACTGGATTATCTCTTTTTGAGTTAGATTTCCATCTATCATATCTTTTTCTAATTCTTTCATGATAATCCTTTTTTGAATTAATTATACAATACCTGACACCTTTTTTTTTGACCCCTACTCTTCCTATTTTGCTTGGTGAGAGGTGTAATTTTTAAGTTTCTATTGTAGTAAGTTGATTAAATCCATAATAAAAACTTGCGACTACGATTAAAATTACTGAAACCATTAATATTGTGCTCATTATATATCCCTTATTTCTTTCAAGTTTAATTGTTGAACCTACAATAACAACTAACAAACCAGCAACTATTGAAAGACCAACTCTCAAACTTGTCAACATCTCTTTTACTTCATCTAATTTAGCCATAAAAAATTATACAATAAAAAAGATTAAAGTCAGACTGATTAACATAAAATGACTTCTATTGAGAAAGAAAAAATTAATAAAAAGCATAAAAGAGTGACTGACACCTTTATTTTATGTTGTGTTGTGTTTTATGTTGTGTTTTGTTTTAATTGAGACTTAGTTGATAAGCTCCATATGCTATTGAAAACATTACAGCAACAAACGCCACAACTATTCCGATGGTTAAGATACTCATGAACAATCCTTTAAAGATTTAATTTTTTTATGCATAACTTTTGCAAGAAGAGAGAAAACTAAAGCCAAAAATAGTATCCCAATAATGCCAAGGGATAATAATAAATCAGAAGAGTTATCCAAGTATATTTTAGCACTTCCTGCACCTATAGTTATAATAAAAGCTATAATAAAACCTAAGTAAGTCTTAATAGCACCAATTTCTTCTTTTATCTCATCAATCTTTGCCATGTAGTGATTATACAATAAAAAAGATAATTTATTGTCGATTGATACAGTGGTTTGGCATGTGGAAATTGTTGTGGTTTATTTGTAAGAAGTGATGTGCATCCTCAACATAGGTGTTGAGGATGAGTAGCTTTGACTCTTGGGGAGTTTTAGCTTATATCTGCGTTACCAAACTTGGAGCTTGGGAACGAAGGAGGGAAAAATTAATAAATATTTCAAATACAAATAGGTGCCTGACACCTTTATTATGTATGTGTTACTTCATATGCTCCATAAGCAAATACAGAAATAAATACTACAGCTGATATTGTTATTGTTATTATCTCAATTGTCACTTAATATCCTTTAATTCATCAGTTTTTTGATGTAGTTTTTTTGCTAGATACACAAAAATCATTAATAATAAAAGTAATAAAATATTAGCAATAAAAAATAAATACCCAAAAATTCCACTCAAATATATTTTTGTTATACCAGAACCAATTGATATTATTAATAAAGTCTTTTGCTCTGTCCAAATCTGCCATGAAGTATTATACAACAAAAAAGAAAATGCTTAACATAATAAGAATACTGTTGAAAAAGAAGAAGAAGAAAGGAAAAATTAAGAAAAAGCATAAAAGAGTGCCTGACACCCTTTTTTTAATAAAAAGAGTGCCTGACACCCTTTTTATTAGTATGCGTTACCATCGAGGACGATGGGAACGAGTTATATATTAGTCGTGATCTATAGTTATAGATATATTTACATCTGAGCCAGCAGCTACATTATATTGATCATATGCTCTAATTTGTAATTTACAAGTTGTATCAGCTTGTACATTAGTACCTATTTCTTTTACAGTAAGATTAACATCAGTGGCTAATGCAGAATCAAATCCAAATGATAAACCATTAGTAGCAGTTGTATTTACCTCATTGTTCGCAACTTCTTCAGTTGTCCCACAATCTGCTGCTATGAAAGCCAATGTATATAAAGTATCACCATCTGGATCAGTAAATGAATTTGAAATACCTCCAAGTTTAATAGTTCCAGCCAATGCAGTAGTATTTACTTCTGTTGTATTAGTTTCTGTTGTGTACGTACCATTAATATCATCAATTGTATCAGTTGTAATAGTAATGTCTTTTCCTAATGTAAACGCACTCGGCGCTCTATTCAAAGCAATAGTAAGATTAGTTTCATTACCAACTTTACCAAACTCATCTGTAGGTATAAATGTGTATGTAGCCATTGGATGTCTTCCAGTTGGGTTACTAGCTATTGTATGGTTCATATCTACCATAAAATTAATAGCAGCATAAGCACCTGCTGTAATATTAACATCCGCTAATTTAGTAGTATTAAATTCATTTGCTAGGAAATCAACAGATTTAGTAGTAGAATTTCCATCAATAGTTGATGCCATAGATACTGCAACAGAAGTATTGTTTTCAAAACCATCATCTGCACCAGTAAAGTTTAAGTTAAGAGTACCAGCTGCATTTGTACCAGTAGTACTAATATTCCAGTAAGTAACATTTACACCATCGATTGTTCCAAAAGCAGCTTGACCATCTATAATATCTGTAGCAGTTGTATTTAAATCAGTTCCATTATTAATGCTTGGCGCAGTATTATTCGCATCATTACCACCCCTAAAGTCAACACTACTTTGCTTATACAATGCACTACCACTAGAAGCACCTACTGTTGCACCCACTGTTGCATATGCTGTACTTGTCGTAGTATTATAGTTTAATACTGACATTGTAGTACCGTCAGATTTAACAGCTTTAAGACCGATAGTTACATCGCTGATTCCACCATTTAAAGAAAGGTTTGTATATGCAGCCGCACTTGCACTTGTAGTATGATTTGCATCAAGAGCTGCTTTTACTCCAGCATATAACAGATCAACATCAAATGTAGTTACTCCACCGTTAGTAGAAGCATCAGTGATAACCGTGTTGGTTGTAGTTAAATCTTTAAGTGACCAAGAATCTGAATAAGAAACACCCTCATCAGTAGTAGAAGTAACTGCTACTATCACTTTAGATAGGTTACTATCATTTGGAGTAAATTTAACTTTACCATCAGAGTAGTTAGTCATATTGAAATCTGCAAGTTCAAAAGCAATTTTAGTGTTTTTTGTATATGCAGCAGAATTATTGTCTTCTTTTGCAACAAAACTAGCAAAGAAAGTAGCTTCTGTGTTGTTTAAGTCAGCATCTGCTTCAGGTGTTGTCATTCTAAATGTTACATTTACAGCACCTGTGTTTTTAATTTTACCACCTGGTAAACCATCTGCATTATTTCCATTGATTTGCAATGAATCACTAACAATTCTCAAATCACTTGTAGTAGAAATTAGCTCATATGTAATAACTGTACCATTTATCGCAGCAGACAGTGATTTTTCTAAGTTAATGTGCTTTAAAGAACCACTAAGAATATACGTTTTTGCTGTATCAACAAAAGTTTTAAGTGCTGAATCACCAGCAGTTTGAGCTGCTGCAGAGATATTGTCTATTGCTGCACTAAGATCAGCAGGAGCACCTTTAGTTATAAGAGCAACACCAAGAGCAGAAGCTTTTGCATTAGTCATTGCACCTAAAAGTCTATTTATATCATTTAGCATAGTGTTACTTTTAGGATCTGTTGTAGCAGCACCACTTACACCAAGTGCTGTTTCTATTTTACTAATTAATGCTGAAACATTAGATTCACTAGAAAGATTATAATCAGCAGTATTTGCAGCAGCCATTTGATAAGCTAAAGTAGTGATAGAGTTGATATATGTAGTACCTTTTGCTGGAATAGTAAAAGTTTTACCACCTGTAAGGTTAGCATCATTACCATTATCATCTAACATGTGTAATACTGTAAGAGCACCTTTTGGAGCGATTGTAATATAATCTATTTCAGATATAGCAGCAGAAGTTGAGTTAGCATCACTTGCTACAGTATATACACCTGAAGAATCAGCTTTATACGCATAAGTATATAAAAGTGTACCATTAGCATCCCAACCAGTTACGTTAGCATCTTGGACGTAACCTTTTGAAACTGTAAGTTCTGAAGCAACACCAGCATTAGTCGTCGTCGTAGTTCCATCAGAACTAGAACAACCTGTGATTGCTGAAACAAGTAGTGCCGAAGCAGCAACTGAGATTAAAGAATTTTTTATAGTCATAAAGACTCCTTGTGTATGTAAAATTTGCAAATTTCAATATCCGCATAAGTTTTTCTTGTATGGTCATGTTGTTTTACTATAGTACTAGTAAGAGTAAAACCCTGTCCTTACATACTTAATAAGCGAACCATATTAAAAGGAAGATATAGTTTTACAAAGAAAACTATAAAAACCGCATTTGAATTATACTTAAAGTATTATTACCTCTACCTTAAGTTCAAATAATTCGCTATAATGCAGGGAACAAAAGGAAAAAATATGATAAAAGTTGGTGTATTTGGTGCAAGTGGTAGAGTTGGTAAACTTCTTTTAGAAGACCTAAAAATAACTGCAAATATGAGTGTGAGTACTGTTTATGTACGCAATGAACTTAATTTCTCAATTGATCCTTCTATTTTAATTACAACTGATATGAAGTCATTTTTAAATAGCTGTGATGTTGTAATAGACTTTTCACTTCCTGATGCATGTGAAGTTTTACTAGAAACTGCTATGAAAACACCCAAGCCACTTGTTATTGGTACAACTGGTCTCAATGCACATCAACTGAATCTTCTTAAAGATGCAAGTGAAATTATGCCTATACTTTATGCTACAAACATGTCACTCGGTGTTGCCCTTTTAAACAAACTTGTATACCAAGCTTCAGCAGCACTAGAGGGGTTTGATATAGAAATAGTAGAAATGCACCATAAGCATAAAAAAGATGCTCCAAGTGGTACAGCACTTACTCTGAGTGAATCAGCAGCAGCAGGTCGTGGACTTGACATTAATAAAGTTCGAGTGAGTGGAAGAGATGGGAACATCGGCGAGCGAACAAAAGATGAAATTGCGGTAATGGCTTTACGTGGTGGAGACATCGTGGGACGTCATACTGTAGGTTTTTATAATGATGGTGAATTCATCGAGTTAAACCACACAGCAACCTCAAGAAACACTTTTTCTAAAGGTGCTATACGAGCTGGAAAATGGTTAGCAGGTAAAGAAGCCGGACTTTATTCTATTAGCGATTGTTTAGAGCTTTAACTCAAATATTTTTAGCACTTTGTGCTAACTTCGCCCAAGCAGATGAGGGGTCAATATCTATCGCTTCTTGGTATGCCTCTTGTGCTTCGTCATCTCTCCATAACTTTGACAAAGCAGTTCCAAGTAAATACTTTTGTCTCGCTCTGTTTGATGCACTGAGTTCTAAAGTGTTTAATGATTCTATACTATTTAAAGCTTTTTGTAAGTCCTCTTTATTTGTATATGCTTGATAGAGTGTAAACTCAACAAATGGACTTTGTGCATACGATTTTGAAGCGTTTTGAATCTTCATTATTTGTTCACCATACTTTAAAACGATAGTATCATCTCTTAAGTCACTGCCTATACTCATAACCGCAACATACCTGTCTATATCAACATAATCATTTCCAAATATCTTTTCTATTGTAGCCATTGCTCCAAGTAGTTTTTCTTTTTCTTCTAACCTTTGGTATGTGTCAAATAGGATTCTATATATTTCATTATATTTTGACTTTGGTTCATCTTCTATAAGAACGATTAACTCTAAAGAAGCATCTATAACTTCGCTATAGTTTCCTGTGGAGAAATCAACTTTTATATGTCTAAGGAGCCATTGTTTTCTCTCTGCTATATTTTTAGACTTTATATTTCTACTTGTAATCTCTTTTGCAAGAAGATAATCTCCTCCCATCATGGCACAATCATATAAACCATTGTCCCATTCATTTGAAAGTGTTATGTTGTAGTCATTAGATAAGTCTAGTACCTCTTGGCATTTTTTATCTCTTAGGGCTTTTGTCATCACCCCTAGTGCGGAGTTATAAATAATATTTCCTATATCTTTATACACTTCATCGTCTAAAGTTAAGATTATACGTTCAAAATCTAAAACATCTTCATATTTTTCATGTTCTTCTAAGAGTTTTGCTTTTTCATATATAGCTCTATCACCTATGGAGTCGTTCGCATAATCATCGATAAGCTTATTATATGCACTTAGTTTTTCGGTATAGTTGCCATCATTTGTATCAAAAAAGAGTTCATCTTTTGCAATAGCGACAACTTCTTCATATGTACCGTATTTAAACTCTGCTATATATGCGTTAAGTGCTTCAAGTGCTTTTAATTTATCCCCAGCTTTTGAGAGCCAAATACCTCTGTCTTTTACCAAGCGTTCGTATTCATCATGGGACTTATTCGTAGCATCTGTAATAGCTTTTGCGATAGAAGCCGCTGTTATATAGTCTCCATTGTCCGCATAGTTATACATCATTTCCATGGACGTAACAAGATCATTCATGAAGAACTCTGGTGAAGTATTTATAATTTTTAAAACAAACTTCGATGATTCTTTTCTTTCTTCATTCGTTAAGTGGTATAAGGCAAGTCTATACGAGGCATTCACAGCGATTGTAACATCTTGTGTCTCATTTAAAGCTCTCGTGTAGAACTTCACCGCATTAATAAAGCTAGCCGATGCTTCTAGCATTTGACCCTTATAAATATAGCCCCATTTAGCATACTCAGATGCTTCATGTTCACTAAAAAGTCGGTCGAAGAAATAATCAGCATCAGAATTCATCCCTATAACTGAGTACCCTCTTGCAATAAGTGAAAGAACCTCAGGAACATTTTCATCAGATGAATACTCACGTAAAAAAGCTTTTGACATCTCAATGACATTATCGTTATCATCTAACTTTGAATAAACACGTATCTTATAATAAAGCAACTCCGCATAAAAAAGTGAATTTGGAAAGTCTTCCATAACATCTTCAACAAGCTCTAAACACTTTACATACTCTTCATCTTTATAAAGCTGTTTAATTTTTAAGTAATCAGTAACATCCCCTACTCTTTTAAGATGCACAGGGTTTCCTTTAATATCTAAACTTCCAACATAGGGAATCATATCTTCAACAAGAGTAAAAGGAAAATTTATGGAAGTATCTACCTTTTTCTCTTCTTTAATAAAGGGTAATGTATCTTTATATCCTACTACCATCCAGTGTTTTGCTTTTTGGGTATCTGCATTATAAACTGTAATGTCGGTCGTCATATCAAAGAGTACCGGATAGAGTTTCATTTTTTCATGAGGAGTGATTATTAAAAAAAATATCTTTTTCTTAATGATATTATCAATTTTAAAAAAGCTATTTTGAATAACTTTAAGCTTTACAGATGGTTTTTTTCTAAAGGCACACACTATTTTTGTGACTACCTTAAAATCATTTATAATTTCTTGACAAACAAAAGGATTTTGATTTTTCATATGAAGCGCTGAGAAGTTTTGAAAATCTTCTTTAGCACCACTAAGAGATATTTCTAGTGCTAAAGCGTTCCATGTCAGAGTGAAGAAGAGTATCCATTGTAACAAGTTCTCTTCTCCGATTTTAAATTAGGTTTTAATACCCACTGTTATATACAAATGCTGAAATAAATTCCAGTAAAGGATTTATAGCAATTATAGCAAAGATAGTACCAATAACTGCAAAACCAATAATTGCTTTTAATGCTAAGGAAGCATTTGAAGAAAAACTTGCACCTGTAGCGCCATCAACTGGATCTTTCATAAACATATAAACAATTAGTTTTAGGTAATAGTATCCAGCTATCGCTGAATTTAACGCCATTACTAATGCTAACACTGTATAACCAGAAGTTACAGCAGAACTCATAATATAAAGTTTACCCCAAAATAATGCAAATGGAGGTAACCCTGCAAGACTTAACATAAACAGACCCATAACAAGTGCAGTAATTGGAGATGTTTGAATCATTCCTGAGAATTTTTCATAACTATGGTCTGAAGTTTGCCCATGTGGAAGTTCTTTTTGACGAGAAATCCACAACATTGAAAAAGCACCAAGGTTTGTAAATGCAAAAAGAATCCAGTAAAGGAATAATGCAGAGTTCGACTGTGTAGTCCCTATTAAGATAGCAGCCATTACAAACCCAGCATGTGAGATTGAAGAGTATGCAAGCATTCTCTTCACGTCACTTTGAACTAAGGCCCAAATATTACCCATAGTCATTGTACTAACAACAACAATGTAAAGAACAATCTCTAACCAAATAACACCGCTATGAATTAAGAACTCAAAAAGACGCATTGCAACTACGAAAATCGCAATTTTTGGAACAATAGAAAGAAAACCTGCCATTGCAGCAGATGAACCTTCATAAACATCAGGAGCCCATGTGTGAAATGGTACTAATCCAACTTTAAATCCAAGTGCCGCTAACATAAATACAGTTCCAACAAGAACATAACCCATATCAGCATAACCATTTGCCGCTAAAACTGTTGCAATTTGGTTGATTTCAACTGAACCTGTAAGTGCATAAAACACCATCGCACCAAACGAGTAAAAACCAGCTGCAAGGGCACCCATAGTAAAGTACTTAACAGCAGCTTCAAATGATTTGTCACGGTTATGCATAGCAATCATCGTGTATACAGCTAAAGAAGAAGTCTCTAAACCAACAAAAATTAAAATCAATGAATCTGTCGCAACCATAAACTGTAAACCAGCGATTGTGAAAAGGAACATTGCAAAAAATTCTGGGTACGAAGACTCATGGAATTGCTTTTTAGATAATGCTAATGGAATGAAAAACATTGAAGCACCAACAATAATAAACTGCGAAATAATCGCAAGTCCGTCAATAAGCATCATATCAAAGACACCAACTACTGTACCTTCAGTTGCAAATACATTTGATGCAGATAACAATGTTTGAAAATCAATAAACAACACTAAAAGAGTAATTGCTACATATAATGTTCTGTCGAGTCCACCTTTAAAAATATCGATACAAAGAATTAAAAGTGCTCCAATTACTGGAATTAACATTGGATAAAGCGTCACTATATTAAGTGACTCTAAAGAAATATTTACTGGCTCTAACATTAGTGTGCCTCCTGTGAAGTAACTAAGCCTGCTTCGCGTGCGAGATTAGGAATTCTTTTCTTTGCTTCTTCGCTTGTAGATTTATCGTGCATAAGTTGAACGATAGACTCTACAGAGTTATTAATAGGGTCTAAAATTGGTTTAGGATAGATCCCTAACCATATAGTGATTATAGACAATGGAATTAAAGCGACTAACTCTCTTTTACTTACATCTGGTAAGTTTCTATTTTTCTCATTTGTAAGTTCACCAAAGAACATTTTTTTGTACGCTGCTAGCATATAAATTGCACCAACGATAATTGCAATACCTGCAAGTAACGTTAGAATATGTGATTGTTGATAGAATCCAAGTAATGAAAGGAACTCACCAACAAAGTTAATTGTAAGTGGCATACCAACAGAAGCCATCATCATTAAACCAAAGATAGTTGCATATCTTGGCATAACATGTGCAAGACCACCAAATTCACTCATCATTTTAGTATGTCGTCTATCATAAATGACTCCAACAAGTAAGAACAGAGCACCTGAAACGACACCATGGGCAATCATTAAAAAGATTGAACCTGTGATTCCTTCAACGTTTAAAGCAAAAGTACCAAGAATAATAACACCCATATGAGAAACAGAAGAGTACGCAACAACTTGTTTAACATCTTCTTGTGCATATGCAACCATAGCCGTATAAACAATCATAATAATCGCAAGTATCGCAATTGGAAACATAAAAAATGTTGCCGCATCTGGAAATAAAGGTAATGAAAAACGAATAAACGCATATGTACCCATTTTAAGGAGTATCGCTGCAAGTATTACAGAACCAATAGTTGGTGCTTGACCATGTGCATACGGTAACCATGTATGAAATGGAAACATAGGAACTTTAATAGCAAAACCAACAAAGAAAGCTGCAAATAACCAAAGTTGAAAATTCTCAGGAAGTATAAGTCTGTACCAATCAAGAATAGCAAAACTCCAAACACCTGTTGCTTGGTAGTAAAAATATGCCATAAATAACATACCAACTAACATGACTAATGAACCAGCAAATGTGTATAAAAAGAACTTAACTGAAGCGTAAATTCTTAAAGGTCCACCCCATGCACCGATGATATATAACATCGGCACTAAAGAAAGTTCCCAGAAAATGTAAAATATAATCGCATCAAGAGCAACAAAAACACCAACCATAGTCATTTGAAGCATTAAAAGAGTGATAATCATGTTTTTTACATTCTTAGTATCTGTTAATGAAGCAATACCGATAAGTGTAAAGAATGCTGCTAAAACAATAATGAAAAGAGATATTCCATCCACACCAATAATATAATTAATACCAAAAGTTGGAATTAACGCAACTTGTTCTATAAACTGCATACCAGCTACAGTGTTATCAAATGCGTACCATAACCATAAAGCTAAACCAAACTCTATTGTTGCTACTGCTACACCATACGCACGCATGCTATCTTTGTGTATCATAAATCCTAAAACACCGGCAAGTGCTGGGAAGAAAATTAAAATCGATAAAATATTATCTAACATCTATTAAACTCCTAAACCAGATAAAATAGCTTGTATTTCATCTAGGTATTTTACTGCAAGTCCAAAAACTACAGCTAACGATAACAGTGCAACCATACCAGCTACCATCCATTTAAGCATAGTAGAGAGGTTACCACTTTGTACTACTCTTGTAGATTCTCCAGTTGCTAGTAAAACATTTGCTATACCATCAACAGTTGCATCTACAATTTTTTGATCAATTTGTTTGAAGAAAATTGTTGACAACTCTCTGTATGGTTTTACTAAATACTCTTCATAAAAATGAGGAATATAATACTGATTAATTAAAAGCTTATAGAAAAAGTTATTTTCCATTCTACTTGTTCCATCAGGAACTCTAATATCTTTAGACATATATTTTCTATATGCAAAAAATATTGCAAGAATTACAAATAATTGCGTACCGATTGTCATAATCCAGTATGTTGTAGCCGAATGAACATGGTACTCAGTAGCTGGAAGTAACTGTGTAACCATTTCAAAATAAGGCATCTTCATTGTAAAACCAGCAATAATTGCGAGAATTAAAAGTGGACTCATTGCAACTAGCATAAATTTATATGCTTCATGTGGATGAAAACCTAGTGCTGTATGTCTGTCTTCCCCATGGAAAATAAGCGCAATAATTCTAAATGAATAAAATGCAGTTAAACCAGCAGTTAAAAGAAGTACAGTATAAATAATAAAGTGATGATCAACAAAAGCAACTTCAAGAATTAAATCTTTTGAGAAGAAACCTGCAAGTGGAAAGATTCCAGCAAGTGCAACTGATGCTAATGTCATCATAATCATACTTACTTTCATAGTCTTACCAAGTCCACCCATTTTAAATGGATCGAGTTCGCTGTTCATTGCGTGCATAACATTACCAGCACCAAGAAATAAAAGTGCCTTAAAGAATGCATGCGCCATTAAATGAAATAATGCAACCCAGTAAGCACCAAGACCAGCAGCAGCAAACATATACCCAAGCTGAGAAAGTGTAGAGTATGCAATAACTCTTTTAATATCACGATTCACAAGTGCCATAGATGCCGCAAAAATCGCAACAAAAGCACCAAGAGAGGCAATAAATAATCCAACATGTGGAATAAGAGCATATAACTCATTTGAACGTACAACTAAATAAACACCTGCTGTTACCATTGTAGCCGCATGAATTAGTGCTGAAACAGGAGTAGGACCTTCCATCGCATCTGCTAACCATGTGTGTAATGGAAACTGTGCTGATTTACCCATAGCACCTATGAAAAGGAAAATTCCTATCCATGTAAGTGTTTCTTGGTCAAGGTTTTGCATTGCAGCAAAAGCACCATCGTATTGTAATGTTCCAGTATTCCAAAATACTAAAAATATACCAATAAGCATTCCAAGGTCAGCAATACGGTTCATAATGAACGCTTCATTTGCAGCCCAAGTAGCCGATTCTTTATGGTACCAAAAACCGATTAGTAACCAAGAACAAAGACCAACACCTTCCCAACCAATGAAAAGACCTGCAAAGTTATCACTCATAACAAGAATCATCATTGAGAAAACGAAAGCAGAAAGGTAAGAGAAAAATCTATTAAACCCTTTGTCGTGATCCATATAACCAATAGCATATACATGAACAATAGTTGAAACTAAAGTAACAACCATCATCATAGTAACACTGATTTGATCAACTACAAACCCAAAAGGAATGTATAAATCACCAGTAGCCATCCATGTCATCATTTCCACATGTACAATGTCACCACCGCTTACAATGTGTTTTAAAAGAACAGAACTCGCTATAAAAGACACACCTAAAAGTAAACTAGGGACAATTCCAGCTATTTTAGTTCTTGGAGATGCTCCAAAAAGTGCAGCAAATAACGAACCTACTAAGGGTGCAAATAGTGCAACATATAAATATATTTCCATCTATTATCCTTTCATCGTTGACATAGTATCGAGGTCAATATTTGAGTGACGTTTATGCCAAACAATTAATAAACCAAGTCCAACAGCAACTTCAGATGCAGCGATTGCGATTACGAAGAATGCAAACATTTGTCCTGTTAAGTCACCATAGTAATGTGAAATCGCAGCGAAAGCAATATTTACTGAGTTAAGTAAAATCTCTGTTGCGAAAAAGAGTAAAAGAAGATTTCTTCTTTTCATTACACCTATCAAACCTATTGCAAAAAGAATAGTTGATAAAACAAGGTAGTGATTAAGACCAATTTCCATCATGAAAGTTCCCTTGTATTAATTTCTTCAATCTCAGCTTCACTCATTTCAGTTAAAGAAGCATCCATTTTTTTACCAGCGAGTACAATACCAGCTACCATTGCAACTAAAAGCATAACAGCTGCTACTTCAAATGGAACTAAATACTTCGTAAATAAAACCATACCAACATCTTGGGTATTTCCTACACCCTCAGTCATTGGATAAAGTGCTGTAATATTGTCCGTAACCATTGGAGCTGCAAAAATAAGTACAACTAAAATAGCAGACACTATACTAAGACCAGCAATAATATACTTGTTTCCTTGCTTTTCTTTCACATCACGTGTTGTATCAAAAAACATCATTCCAAAAGCATAAAGAGCCATAACAGCACCAGAATAAACAACGATTTGAACCGCACCTAAAAAGTCAGCACCTAAAATAAAGAAAAATGCCGATATAAATATCATTCCTGCTGCTAATGCAGTTAATGCATGTAGCGCTTGTGATGTAGTTACCGTTATAAAAAACATCAATGCCGTCAAAAATGCAAACAGATAAAAAGCTATAGCTTCAAACATTCCAAATCTCCTTAATACGCTAATGGCGTTTTTTTCATACGCGCATCTTCATGTGGTGTAATAGCACCAAAGCCTTCAAACTCTTGTTGTTTCCCTTGAGTCATCATCTCTAATGGTGTTAACATTCCATTGTAGTCTATATAGTGTTCTCTTTGTTCACTTCCGTTTTCATACTCACCACCATGTGTAATCGCTAACTCAGGACATACCTCTGCACAATAACCACAGAAAATACAACGACCTAAGTTAATCGTATATTCACTTACCTCTTTACGAGAATTTTCATCTATCTTTGTATCCATTTTAATACAGTTAGAAATACAAATTTTCTCACAAAGTCCACAACCAATACATCTCTCAGCATCAGATTCCCATAGTCTCTTCATTTCATGAACAGCACGGTAACGTGGACCAATAGGCATTTTTTCTAAAGGATATTGAATTGTATGAATATTAAACTTCAACATCTCTCTTAGAACTACCCAAAGACCAACAAATAGTTCGCCTCTAAAAGTTCTTTTAATTACACGTTTAAATCTACCCCAACCATCAGTAGGATACTCTTCAATATCTACCATATAGTAGCTATCATTTACATTTCTATCATTAAATGCTTGCGTATTCATCTACTAACTCCTTATATCATTATTATTGCAGCAAGCAATATATTTACAACTGCTATTGGCATTAATACTTTCCAACATAACCACATTAACTGATCCGGTCTTACATCTGGCCAAGCAGCTCGTACCCATAAGAAGAAGAAAAAGAAAAATGCAACTTTACCTAGTAATGCTAAAGCACCTAAAATACTACCGTCTCCATATCCACCAAGAAAAAGAAGTGGAATTACAAACGAGATAAAGAACATGTTTGCGTATTCACCAATGAAGAAAAGACCCCATCGCATACCAGAATACTCAGTACCAAAACCATCAATAATTTCGTGATCATTCGCAATAAGGTGAAATGGTGTACGACCAGTTTCAGCAAATGCAGCAATCCAAAATAAAATAAATGCTATAAAACCAACACCATAAAGATTAAATACTATCCAACCATTTTCGAGTTGGTACTCATTAAAGTCAATTAAAGAAAGTGAACCTACCATCATAATAGGAGCTAAAATTGATAAACCTGTAACTACCTCATACGAAATAAACACAGCAGCACCACGCGCAGCTGAAAGTAAAGAGAACTTATTAGCTGAAGCCATACCCCCAAGAAGTGGACCATAAAGACCTACTCCCATGATTCCAAGAATATATAAAATACCAATATTAATATCTGCAACTATTGGATGCACTGTGTATCCAAATATCTCAAACTGAGGTAAAAATGGAATAGCAGCTGCTGCCATAAATGCAGTTGAAGCCGTAATGACTGGTGCTATTTTAAAGATTGGAGCTACAACGCCTGATGGAATAATATCTTCTTTCGTAAAAAGTTTTATACCATCTGCTGCAACTTGTAGTAATCCGTAAGGACCTACATTCATTGGACCAAGACGACGTTGCATAAATGCAAGAATCTTACGCTCAAAGTATGTTCCAATACCTGCTAATGCTGAGAATATAAGTAAAATTACAACGACTTTTATAACCGTTTCAATTAAATATGCTACTTCCATATATTACACCTTTTCAATCGAAGCATTTGCAAAACGGTACCCGTTAAACAACACCTCTGAGTTTAATTTAGAATCAAATGAAGGAATAAGTACAATACTTCCAGTGATTTTATTATCACTAACAATATTTGCAGTTATTTCACCATTTTCACTTTTTACTTTTACACTATCACCAGCATTGAATTCAGAATTTTCTAAGTATTCTTCACTCATATAAATACCACTTTGCTCATCAAGCTGTGTAGTTTTTGCTGTGAAATCACTAAACTGTCTTACTGGGTTTGCAAGGTAAATTAAGTTCTCTCCTAATGAAAGTGCTTCATTTATTTTTTTCACACTTTCATCAGCTGATGCTTTTCTACCCATGTTTTTCAACGCATACCCACGCATTTCTTCACCTGCATTTGTATAATAATCAGGTAATGAATCAAAAGTTTCTTTTCTAAAACCTTTTGATGTTGGAAGTTGTGCTGTATAGTCGATAGTATTTTCAGAATCAATCCCAAGAGCATTTGCAATATCATTTAATACATAACCACCATAAGAAATAGCAACATTTGTAGGATTCACTCTTTTATTAATAGAAGTAAGTGTCCCCTCTTGTTGGTTTATTGCTGGCATATCAAGGTCACATTCGCTCCCATCACCTAAAGCAGATAATGTAAAGTCAGCTTTTGTGTTATAGCCTATAGAGTATGAACCTTCATCTGAAGATAAATCATTTATAAGTGCTACACCAAGCGTGTTTGTTAAAGTTGGAATCATCACAAGTTTAAACTTAGAATATTTTTCAACTAAGGCAACAAGTCTCGCACAGTTTTTAGCATTTGGATGGTTGTATAAATCTGCTCCAACTACCAATGAGAACGTTTCTTTTTTCTTAAGTAGTTTTGTTAATGTTTCATCAAAGTTATCTTCAGCACCAATCATAGTGAGTAATGCGTTGTCATCAACTTCAACATCTTTAGAAACTTTTTTAGGAACCATTTTAGATTTTTCTACTTCAACTTCTTCTTCTTCACCTGTTTCTTCATTCACTTTCATCTCTTTAACAATCGTAATTACTTTTTCTTTAACAGTCTCAGTAACAGTTATTGTTTTTTTAGAATGAAATGATGCTAAATAATCAACAATATCAGATGGTAAAGCTTCTTTATCACCAAATAAATCAAGAATTAAATAAAGAATAGCCTCTTCTTGTAATGGTTTATGCGCAATACTTAAAACATTTTTATGCAAACCATCAATAATAGGATCATTTACTGGGTGAAAATAAATACCCGCACCTTTATTAACAGTTACTGAGTTGTTAAAAGCGTATCTTGCATTTGGATTATCACTTTTAAGTGCAGTACCTAAGGAAATAATAAAACTACTATTTGCAACTTCTTTTAAATCACTACCATAAAGACGTGTTCCACTTAATGTTGCATAGTTTCCTAAAAATGTTTGAAAAGCTTTTGCTTCATTATTTACAAGTTTATATCCAAATTTTGCTTTTAGTTTTTCTAAAATCAAAGCTTCTTCATTTGTAATAGTTGAAGTAAATTTAATTGTATCAGCTTTTTTAAATGCTTCAATTGCTTTATTAAAAGCAACTTCATCTTTAACAACATTCGCATTGTGATAATCAAAGCCATATCTACCAGCACCACAAAGTGAAACATAGTTCCATTCATTCATTACACGGTAAATTTTATCTTCAGGATTCTCAATACTTGTATGTTTAACATCGTAAGTAATCTGACAACCAGCAGAACAATGTCCACATGTAGCAGGAACCTGACTTAGCTCCCACGCATTGGACTTATACATAAACTCTGTATCAACAAGTGCGCCAACTGGACAAACAGATGCACACTCTCCACATGAAGTACAATCAAGCGTATCAGTTCCATTTGTTAAACCAATAACAGACTTGTTCAGCTTATTCCACATTGCATACGCATCTTTTGGCATCTCTTCTTTATATGTTGCATCCAGTGCTTCAGCACCACGAGCAATAGTAGTTAAAGAATTATCACCAATCATATCTTTACAAGCAGTAACACAACGCTCACAAACAATACAAAGACCCGGATCATAATGAAGATGACCCCAATCATGAGAGTCTCTTGGAACATCTCTCACAGCAAACGATTGAGAATCAACACCCATCTCAAGTGTGTAGTTTTGAAGTTCACACTCACCTGATTGATCACAAACTCCACATTGAAGAGGATGATTCACATCATAAACTTCCATAATAGCACGTCTCTCAGCTTCAATGTTCTCAGTTGAAGTAGAGATAGTCATACCGTCTTTACTCTTTGCATTACAAGCATACGCCTGTTTTCCATCAACATCAACAAGACATATACGACATGCTAATGTCGGACTACATCGTGTTAAATAACATATTGCAGGAATAAAAATATCATTCGCGCGAGCAGCGTTTAAAATAAACTCACCCTCTTGCGTTTGTATCTCTTTTCCATCAATATTAATTGTAATATTGTTACTCATTCGTCATTCTCACTATCTTGGATTTTTCAAATTTATATCTACGTAAATCTACGGGTATATCAAATGTTGGGTTCAAGGCTATTGTTCCTTTTAAATCTGCATCTAATTTAAACTTTCTTTGGATTACTTGTGCACCGAAAGAAATCTCTACTGTATCACCATCAGAAATTTTAGCAGCCTGTGCAAACTGCGCAGAACCTCTTAAAGATGTATCACGTTCTAGTTGTTTTGTAGTATTTGTATATGCATTAAACTGTAAAACAGGGTTTGAATGATAAATAACTGTACCATTAAACTCAGGAAGCGTATCTACAGCCTCAAGTTTTCCATTCATTTTACAGTTCACTTCATCAAGAATATACCCTCTTTTATCATCACCATGTGATGTTAAAAAGTTTTCTAAAGCATCAAACTCGATTTCTTTGAATCCTGATTGTGAACCTAGCATTTTTGTACAGTCTATTGTATTTTTATGCTTAATTCCACAAGACAGAGCAATATCATTTAATGTATATCCTTTAAAATCAAGTGCAACATTCGTAGGTAACACTTGGTTGTCGATACTTACAAAAGTTCCTTCTTGCTGATTTAAAGATGGAATACTTAAGTTAGCAAATTCTAAAGATGAAAGAACAAAGTTACCCTTTGCATTATAACCGACTACATCAATAATATCTTCATCAATATCAAGTTTGTTAATGAGTGATACCCCAAGTGTATTAACTTCAGATGGAATAACTACTAAAGAAAATGCACTGTATTTTTCAATTATAGCAGCTATTTTTGCAATATTTTTCGCTTTAGCATGCGCCATAATATCAGCACCGATAATAAGAACTTTATTTTGTGCACGTTTAAAAGAAAGCATCATTTGTGCTATTTCTTCTTCACCAATATTACACTCAGCACCTAAATAACCAAGGTCTAAGTCATCAAAAAATGCTCTTTCTTGTGTCTCTAAGTCTGCATCTTTTAAAATTGCATTCGCAAGAAGAGCAATAACACCCTCTTCTGTTCCAACTTCATGTTTCATATTTTGTGTAACTGTGTTTTGCATCAATGCATCTTCCATAGGATGTGCATAAATAATTTTTGCACCGTTATGACGAGAAGCAGTTGTGAGTGCATAGCGTACAGCAGGGTTATCAGTAGCAACACGACTTCCTATAATAATTGCGGCATCGGCTTGTTTTATTGCATCTAATGAACCACTATGATGTTTTTTGCCACTTACAGTAGAGTATGCTTTCATAAATGAAGCAAAAAGACGTGCATCTTCATTAAAAAGTTTCATGCCAAACTTCTCTTGTAGTTCACCTAAAATGTACGCTTCTTCATTTGTAATCATGGAAGAAAAACGGATTGCTTTTGCTTCTTTAATCGCAGACACTGCTTTACTAAAAGCTGCTTCGTCTTTTGTAGCCTTGTTGTTAAAGTCAAATCCAAAACGACCAGCACCACAAAGGTTTGTATATTCAAAATTATTTTTAACTCTGTATATCTCTTTGTCTCCAAAGATTCCTTCGTCCCTTGTTTCGTACTCTAAAGAACATCCACCAGAACAATGCGCACATGTAGAAGGGATACGCTCTAGTTCCCACGCATTTGCAGTGTACTGAAAGTTAGAACTTACAAGTGCACCAACCGGACATACGGCAATACATTCACCACAAAAAGTACAGTCGAGTTTATCGCTATTTTTAGGAATAATAACCGAACTATATCCACCAAATTTAATATCAATCGCATCATCACCAATAGACTCATTACAAACATGTACACATTTTTCACAAAGTATACAAAGTGCAGGGTCATAATTAATTAATCCCCAATGCTCAATTGGACGAGATAAATCTTTAGCAGAGAAATTTTGTTGTTCAACATTAAACTCTAAAGTTTTATTTTGTAAATCACATTCACCTGATTTATCACAAACACCACATTCAAGTGGATGGTTCACATCATAAAGTTTCATAATGTTTGTACGTTCTCGTTCTAAATCATTTGAGTTTGTGTTAATTGCAACACCTTCAGTTGGAGGAGTATTACAAGAAAGTACAAAACCATCAAGTCCCTCTGCTTCAACGGAGCACAAACGACATGATGCACATGGCGTTGTCTTAGAGATATAACACATTGTAGGAATGTAGATGTCATTTTTACGTGCAACTTGTAAAATAGTTTCACCTTTTTTTGCTTCTACATTTTGACCATTAATAGTAAAGTTAATAATATTTTCCATCATAGACATCTTACGCTTGAACCATAGCTATATAGTAACAACGCATACAACGTTCTGCTTCACTCATCGCTTCATCTTGTGTGAAACCTAAGTTAACTTCTTCATTATTGTGCTTTCTAAAATCTGCATCAAGTACTGAACTATGCTCACGTTTAAGTCCAGGTAACCAACCTGTAATTTTTTCTTTCTTGTTATAAACTTTTAGTTTCATAAGGTGGTCTTCCATGATTTCATCATCAGTTAAACTCACTTCACCTGTTTGAACATAACGGCTCATGACAGAAGCACCACGTTTTGCTTGACCAACAGCATTAACAATAGTCATCGGACCATATTCACAATCACCTGATGCAAAAATTCCCTTGCGTGAAGTCATATAGTCTTTACCATTTGTTTTTATTGTTGCCCAAGAAGTCATCTCTAAGTTCCAATCTTGTGGTAAGAAGTCTAAATCAGCTGATTGAGAAACTGCAGGAATTAAATAATCGAATTCAATCGTCTCAGAAGCACCTTCAATTTTTACTAATTTTGCACGTCCACCATCAGGGTCAGGAACAAGTTCAAACTTATCAATAAGAAGAGATTTTAAAACATCATTTTCATCATTCATAGTATTAACTGCCGAGTGGAACATAAACTCTACACCCTCTTCAACAGCTTCATGGTACTCTTCATAAGTAGTATTACGTATAATTGTTTTTTCATCACGACGATAAATCATAACAACACGTTTAGCTCCCGCACGAATAGAACAACGGACAACATCCATAGATGTAAAACCACCACCAACACAGGCAACAGTTTTACCAGTTAAGTCTACAAATTCTTCATCAATTGCATATTCTTTACGCTCGTCTGCTGTAAGTTTAATATCAAACTTCTCATAAAGATTTACTTTATCAAGGAAGTCAATCGCACCCCAATAACCTTCGATTTCAGGACGTTCATTATCACATCGTACTTTCTTAGAAATTCTTGTACCCGATGCTATCATGGTAGCGTCATACTCTTGTTCAAATCTATTCATATCATCAACAGATACTTTATGATTTAAAATAAAAGTAACACCCATATCTTTAACGCATTCGATATCTTTAAGGTACTTGTCCCATGGCATACGGTACTCAGGAACGCCCACAGTAACTTCACCACCAAGAACGGGAAGTTCTTCAAAAACATCAACTTCAATACCATCAGCTGCTAAGTAGTAAGCAGTTGTAAGACCAGCAGGACCAGCTCCAACAATAGCTACTTTTTTACCAGTTGCAGGTTTTTTCTCCATAGGGTGAAAAAAGTCATACCCATGTTCCGTTTCCCAATCAGCACCAAGACGCTTAAGTGCCATAATAGAAATAGGCTCATCAAGATTTGTTCTACGACAAGCATCTTCACATGGATGCGGACAAACACGACCACAAACATGTGCTAAAGGCATAGTTTGTCGCGTAGCTTCAAGTGAATCATCAAAACGTAAATCTCTCACACCCTCAATATATCCAGGAATATCCACATGTGAAGGACAAGCATCTGTACATGGAGCAGTTATTTTAGCAATGTAGCCTATAGTTTCATCATAATGTTTTGATTTTTTCTTATTGTTAATGCAGTCCATAAAAGTATCATCAAAATGTTCCATTAAATCAAGTATAGGATTTGGAACAGTTTTTCCAATCTCACACTTTGAAGTAATTTGCATACTTTGACCGATCTCTTTTAAATGGTCTAAATCAGATACAACACCTTCACCACGTGCAATTTTATCAAGTGTATCGTAAAGAATTTGTCCACCCCATCTACCAGGCGCACATCTTCCACATGCTTCAGAGTATACTTGATACTGTGCAGCATATTCCATAGCTAAACGGATAACATCAACATCTTCATCAAACAATGCAACACCATCCCAGCCTATAAAAGCTCGGGAATCACGGTGATCATCGTATGTTGCTGGTAAGTTGTAAGCTGATTCTTCCCATTCTTCAACAGGCTTGCCTACATTATTTATAGACTCCCCATTCCAAGTAGAAAAATAAACTTTACTCATAAGTCAGTCCTATTTTTTTAAAACGAGAGTCCAATCGACTTCGTTAAATTTTAAAGAGTTCATTAGTTCATAACCACACTCTTTGGCTAAATCTGCACTTCTTTGAACTGGTGTAAAGTCACCAATTTCAAAAATAAAAATTGCTACTTCTCCAGCTTTATGTTCGCCAAGAATCTCTTTCATACGAGGTTCAAATTCATTTTTTAAATGTCTTAAATCATATCTTTTCATTAGTTAACATCCTTACTATCAACTTGGCTTCGCAGTCCAAGTTCTAAGCCGAAATTTACTTCGTTTAAAAAAACAAAGTTATTTGTTTTTCTTAAACTAATCATCTGTCAACCTCACCAAATACTATGTTCGTTGTACCAATAATAGAAACAACATCAGGAATATAATGCCCAGGTAAAAGGTCAGTTAAAATTCCTGTATGCCAGAATGAAGGAGCACGAAGTTTAAGTCTATACGGATACGGTCCACCTTGAGAGTTTATGAAAAAACCAAGTTCACCTTTAGGTGATTCAGTTGCTACATATACTTCTCCAACTGGAGGTCGCATACCTTGCGTCACAAGAACAAAATGTTGCATAAGTGAATAATTTTGCGTCATAATATCAAGCTTTGGAGCTGAAATATATTTCGGTGCATGTGCCATTAATTCTGTTTGATCATTCTTAACACACGCTTCATACATAGCTATTGTTTGGTAAAGAATTTTTGCAGTTTCACGCATCTCTTGCATATAAACACGGTAACGCGCATAGTTATCACCCTTGTCAGAGTAAGGAACATTAAACTCTACTTCGTCATATAATTCATACGGCTCTTCTTTACGAATGTCCCACTGAAATCCAGAAGCTCTTAGCATTGGACCTGTACAACCCCATGAAAGTGCCATCTCTTTAGAAATAGTTCCAACTTCTTCCATTCGCATTAACCAAATACGATTTGAATCAAGTAAGTCTTCATAATCTTTAATATTATCTGGTAGTTTATTTAAAAACGTTCTTAGTTGATGTAAAAAATCATCTTGAATATCAAGAGGAACACCACCAATACGAATTGCTGCATGTGTAAGACGTGCTCCACAATACCCCTCAATAATATCCATAAGGTACTCTCTCTCACGGAAAGCGAAAAGAAAAACAGTCATCGCACCGATGTCGAGTGCAGTTGTTGCTAACCAAAAAAGGTGAGACATTAAACGGTTAATCTCAAGCAACATCATACGAATAACTTTCGCACGACGAGGAACTTCTAAACCAATCAGTTTTTCAACAGCAAGTGCAAAACCGTAGTTGTTTGAGCTTGATGCTATATAGTCCATTCTGTCTGTAGTTGGCATGAACTCATTATAAATCATGTTTTCAGCCATTTTTTCCATACCACGGTGAAGGTAACCAACATCGGGATGTGCTTTTACTATTTGTTCTTGTTGTAAATGAAGCATTAAGCGTAACTGACCATGCGCAGATGGATGCTGAGGACCAAAGTTTAATACAAGTTCATTATCATCTCTGTCAAAAGTGATGTTTTCAAAGAACGGTGTTAATCTATTTTTAATTTGTGCCATATTTTACCACCCTATCTTTGTGGATCATCAATAATTTTTGATGTATCTTTGTCAAATTTTGTAACCATAAACACCCCACCTTCTTCTTGGTAAGACTGTACAGTTGGCTCTTCATTTCCAGTAATTTTAGTTCCCTTAGGTTGTTCATACCCTAAACGTGCAAAACGCTCAGAGTCGTAACGATCAACTCTTGCAGTATCACGAATCTCAGGTCCAATAGCTTCTCTCGCTTCTTTACCGTAGATTTTATCTATCTCATACCAAGCAGCGAACTCATCACCTTCTAAAGGATACGTCTTAAGAAGTGGATTTCCTTGCCAGTCATAAGGCATAAGAATTCTTTTCATAAATGGATGATTATTTGCTTCGATTCCGAACATATCAAACATTTCACGCTCCGACCAATCGGCACAGCGGAAAAGTTTTTCAACCGAATCAACAGCATCACCATTTTTAATGAAAAATTTAATACGTGTACGTTTACGTTTATTCATACTTAACATTTGGTAAAAGATTTCAAAAGTATCATCTTTAGCTAACCAGTCAATAGCACTCATTTCTGTAAGTTGCGTATATTCAAGTGAATCTCTCATAAACTCTAAAACAGCATAAATATCTTTTGCATTAATGTATATAACCATATTTTCAACTTGAATAAAAGATTCTTTTACTTCAAATTTTGCACTTATAGCTTCAAGGTCAGCAGCAAATACTGGGTCAGTACTTACATCTTGCTTTGGAACTTGTGGCGCAACGTAAAATCTATCTGTATAATACGCTTTTGCTTGAACATCATCTTTAGGTGTATACGCTCTCATTACATTAACCTTTTTGGTTTTTGTGCTTTTGAAGCACTATTTGCACGAATCTTTTTTTGTAATAACATTACACCATACTGAAGCGTTTCAGGACGAGGTGCACACCCAGGAAGATATAAATCAACAGGAATGATTCTGTCACAACCTTGAACAGTTGCGTATGTATTAAACATACCGCCTGTATTTGCACATGAACCCATAGATATAACCCATCGAGGTTCTGTCATTTGGTCATAAAGACGCTTAATGAACTCTGCATGTTTCTTTGTAAGTGTTCCCGCAACGATCATAACATCAGCTTGACGTGGAGAAGCACGAAAAATCGTACCATACCGGTCAAAGTCAAATCGAGAAGCTCCTGAAGCCATCATTTCAATACCACAACAAGCAAGACCGTATGTCAGTGCCCATATAGAATTTGAACGTCCCCAGTTTACTATTTTATCAATAGAAGTTAAGGCAACTGGAAGACCACCATCTTGTGTATAATTTACTTTATGTTGTGCCATTCAAGCGCTCCTTTTTTCCATGCGTATACAAAACCGATTGTTAATAGAAAAATAAACATTAACATCTCAGCAAAACCAAACCAACCTAGAAGTTTAAAATCAACAGCCCATGGGAACATAAAAATGATTTCAACATCAAAAAGTAAAAATAAAAGTGCAAACAGATAAAACTGTGGCGAAATTCTATTTGGTTGTTTTGTAATTTCGGGTCCACATTCGTAAACCGATAACTTAATTTTTTCGCTATCTTTTGCAGCTAATGCACGAGAAGCTAAACGAGCGATTATTGTTGTTGCTGTAAATGCACCAAATGTTACGACAAAGAGTACAAATACACCAAAATACGGATTTGCTGTTGCAATATGCTCCATATAACCTACCTTTAAAATTCAGAACTAAACCTCTAGAAATCTAGCTCTTTTAATATTTGTTTTCCTGTATTTTATAAGCAAATGCCTATTTTAAGGCATACAAGAAAAAACAGTTACTTGCACTATAACGAAATATATATTAAAGAAACTCATTGTCCTCAAAAAAAAGAACACGCATGTCACTATATGGAACATAAGGTTTTAAAAAATAAAAGAAGTGTGTATTTTTGTAAAATGAGGTGAGATAACCTTAATTTTTCTTGATAAAACCTTTTTACTCTCAGAACAAAGTGTTACCTTTTTACACTATTTTTTTAAAAAACCCATCGATTTTTCACTATCAAAATTTGCATCTTTTTCTCTTGAGATCTCTTCAACAAAATCTTTTTTAGTAAATATAGGCTTCTCTTTTACCGCAACCTTATACGCAGTGTTTTTGACAATTAAACTGATTTGACCACCTGTTAAAGAGTGTTTTGCGAGTTCTTTTGCATTCACATCTTTTGCATATGGAGCGTCTTTTGGAAGCATTAAATTCCATAATTTTTCTCTTTGTATTTCAGTAGGTTTTTTAAATTCTATTTTATAGTTAAAACGTCTTGAGAATGCTTTATCTATATTTTCAAGTAAGTTTGTAGTAGCTATAAGCATACCTGTGAAATTTTCAATTTGCTCTAAAAATATATTTTGCATTTGGTTATGCATTTGGTCTGATCCAGTAATATTTCCACTCGAACGTGCCCCTAAAAATTGGTCAGCTTCATTTAACAAAAGAATCGGTTCAGACTTTGTTTTTGCACAAAGGTCATAAAATGTATCAAAAATTTTACGTACATTTTTTTCACTCTCTCCTACATACATAGAAAGAATTTTAGAACAATCAAAGGCTAATACCTGACGCTTGAGTGACTTTGCAAGTGAGTATGCTGTCATCGTTTTACCAGTTCCTGCTGCTCCATAAAAAATTATTCTTGCATCTATACCACTCTTTTTATCTTTAATGCCCCAAGCAACTAAACGATGAACAACCTCTTTATCAACTTGCTTCATAAGTGTTTCTAAGGTTTCTTGCGTTTTTTCATTTAATACAACATCTTCAAGAGAAGTTTCTGGCTCAATGAGTTCGAAAATATCTTGTTCTTCTATAAGAGCATTGAGTTTTAAACGTCTTACTTTTTTATTTTTTTGAGGGTGAATAATTCCCTGAAGAACTTCATCAACAATAAAAAAAGCACGAGAGATACCACCAAAAGGATTCAGCATCTCTTCATAGTCAATAATCCCAGCATTAAGTAAATTTGAACCATCTTCTAAAAGCGAACGGTTCTTAATTCTTTCGTATTCATCCAAAGAAATTAATTCTATAAGGGCATTCATCTCACGTAAAGAAGCTTCAGTTGCACTATACTCTTCGCGAAGTAAGGCTATAAATATAACCTGCTCTTTTGTATCCATCTTTTTTTGTTTAAAGAACTTATCTAAAACAAGTTTCTCTGAGGTTTGTTCAACTCTTTCTTCTATACGCTTTTCTAAAAGTTGCAGTTTGTTTTGGACTCTATTTATTCCTAAAGAATGTTCATGCACATTTTGGCGGATTACACTCATTTTTTGGTATAACTCTATTCTAAAAAATTGGTCTTGTAAGTATTCTAAATGGTCGCCATAAGGTTTAATATCTGGTAAGTCTGATTCAAGCGTACCATATTGCAAAAGTTTTAAAAATGAAGATGAAAGTCCGACAGAAGTATTTAACAACTCTAAGGGTGTAACATCAGATATTTTAACAGGTGTAAAACTTTGTTGGTTAAGCCATCCTAATTCTAAAAGGTTTTTAACCTCATCTAAGTATGTCAAAAAAGTATATGCTTCACTTCCATAGAGTTCTTGAAGGAGTTCTAAAATGAGACTATCATCTTCACCTCGCATATATCTTTTTGCTAAATGCTGTAAAGTTTTTGCTTCACTTTCATTACATTTTAAGTGCTCAAAAATTGCCGATTCTTTTATATTTTTTGTTTCTAAAAAATCAATTAAACTTTTCAATTACGTCCCTTTATTTTACAAATGAATAAAGAAGTTCTATCTCTTCTTTCCAAATACTTTCGTCAATTGTTTCTAAAACTAAAGGAATACCATCCATTCTTTTATCATTCATAATAAATTTAAAAGCATCAAGTCCGATTTCACCCTCACCTAAAGAATGGTGTCTATCAACGCGACTACCAAGGGGTGGCTTCGAGTCATTTATATGCATTCCCATTAAATACTTTGAACCTACTAGAGAGTCAAAATCATTCCATGTTTTGTCATACGTTTCACGTGTTCTTATGTCATAGCCTGCTGTGAACATATGGCAGGTATCAATACAAACACCTACACGAGACTTATCTTCAACCTTATCTATTATATACGCTAAATGTTCAAACTTATAGCCAAGGTTTGTACCTTGTCCTGCTGTATTTTCTATAACTGCACGTACATTACTTGTTTTATCAAGGGCAAAATTAATAGACTCTGCTATTAAGTCTAAACATTCATTTTCTATTTTTGCAACAAATTCAGGGTCTCTTTTTTCTGCAGCTTTAAGTTTTACTAAATGACTTCCAGGGTGAAAGTTCAATCTATCAAGCCCTAAAATTTCACAACGCTCTAACTCATCTATAAAAGCAACTCTACTTTTTTCAAGCTTCAGAGGGTCAGGATTACCGAGGTTAATTAAGTAGCTATCATGTGGCAGTATATGTTTTGGCTCAATGCCACTTTGTTCAAGGGCTTTAAACCATAAGTCAAGTGTCTTCGAGTCTAAAGGTTTTGCATCCCATCTTTTTTGGTTTTTCGTAAAAAGAGCAAATGCATTTGCCCCAATAGCTTCTGCATTTTTTATAGCATTAAAAACGCCTCCACTTGCACTTGTATGTGCTCCTACATATTTTGTATGTGTCATAGAATATCCTTGATTTTAAAAATTATTTTGTTTTTTTTATCTTTAAAGAATGTAACATGGGGTGATACTTTATACGTAATATCCACATGCTCATTTTTAATTTTTTGAGTAAAACCATTACCCGTTTGTACTTGATTTACACCCTCATAAATCACTCTCGCTAAAAGTATGTTTTGTAAAATAGAATCTGGATAAGATTCATGTAAATAATCAGCATTAAATCCACTTTTGCTTAAACATCCAGCACGTGCACATATGAGATGATTAATGGTAAACTTTTCCACTGATTGTCCGGCTATAAATAGCTCTAATTCTATAGCCTTGCCAGTATTTCGAATGTAACCTAAGTCAGCAAATTTCAATTTCGGAGACTTTATAATAATTACCTTTGACTTTGTTTGTTCATAGTTTTTCGTACTACATCCAAAAAAAAGAAATGGTAAAATAAAGAGTAAGTATTTCATAAAAAGATTATAGCAAAATTATTATATTGCAGATTGTTATATTTTAAAGAGAATAGGAAAGAATAAGATAAAATTCACATGTTCCCAACAAGAAATTGTTGGGACAATCCAACTATAAGGCAAACCTTATGAAAAGGTTTCTATTAAAGCTGACTTTTCGAATCTGGAAATTCAAAGTTAGCTTCAAGGTTAGAAGAGTTTAACGCTTCTAACCCCTTATATGTTGGAATTATAACATTTAAAAGAAAAAAATGAAAATACACATAGATATAGACTGTTTTTTTGCAAGTGCTGCTAGAATTGTTGACCCTTCTCTTGTGGGTAAAGCTATGGCTATTGGTGGACGAAGCGATACACAAATATTTTCACGTGAGGCAAAAAACCAAACCGTGAACTTAGAAAATTCAGGAAGCTTTGTTCCTACATTTTTTAAAGCCTATGAAAATAAAGATGATGATTTAGAAAATTTTCAAGATGCTGATGGGAAAATCCGTGGGATTTTAACTACTTCTTCTTATGAAGCACGAGCGTATGGCATAAAAACTACTATGACGATTAGAGAAGCACTGCAACGTTGCCCACATCTCATAATAAAATCACCCAATATGTCACTTTATCAAAAACTATCACATGAACTTCATCAGTTTTTAGCGCACAAAATTCCACTTATCGAACAAGCTAGTATTGATGAGTTTTATGGTGACTTAGAAGGTTGGGTTGAAGATGAGGACGTTCCCACATTTATACAAGAATTAAAAGAAGAGATTTTAGAGAAAGTAAAACTCCCTGTTTCTATTGGAGCATCGCATACGCGATACATTGCAAAACAAGCTACTACATTTGCAAAACCTTTTGGATGTAAAACTATTTATAAAGAAGATTTAGATGCCTTTATTAACCCTATTAAAGTAGGTGATTTCGCAGGTATTGGGAAGAGTATGAAACAAAAGTTAACATCCGTTCACATTCACACCCTTGGTCAACTACGAGATAGGAGAGGTACTGTCGAGTCATGGGGACCTTACGCTAAAGAGTTATATAAACGTGTATCAGGTCTTACAGATGCACCTATTAAAACCTCTCATAAAAGAAAATCTATTGGTATATCACGAACTATCGAACCCTTATATGATAGAGTTGAACTTCAAAGAAGAATTCATATATTAGCACGTCACCTAAGTTTTGCTATATTAAAACTCAATGTAATACCCACTGTATTTCATTTGAGTATTCATTATGAGGGAAGCCTAAAGTCTCATAAAAACATCTCTCTCAGTGAAGTTTTTACAGAAAAAAAATTTGATTCACTTTGCATAAAATTATTTTTAGAAGCAGACATTCACAAACGCTCACATGTTATACGTTTAAGTATAAACTGTTCTAGTTTCACTAAGGACTCAAAAAAAGAGTTATCACTTTTAGGTTTTGAAGATGACCAAAGAATGAAGGACTTAACCTCTGCTTCACAGATTTTACGAGAAAGATATAGAATAGATATTTTAAAATGGGGAAGTGAACTTTAAGTTTTTCATTTTATTAGATATATTTCGATACAATATTTCTATGTCAAAATTATTAAATCAATTCCGTTCTTTTTATTTTAGAAACTACCCAGATGATATGGAAATTCAAATCAATTATTTTGCAATTTTCGGTGGTCTTGGGTGGAGTATTGATACGAGTAAACCAATAGAGGTGCTCATTAAAGAACTCATTTTACAAAATTATACTATTTTAAATGAAAAAATAGAAAAACTCACATGCAATGAGGCAAATAATAAAAGACTGCTTCGTGCCTTAGCCGTTGGTGATAGAAGGATATTTTCAGCCTTTAATCATGCAGGACTTAACAATGGAAACGGAGGTGCTGCTTTAAAATACCTTCAGGAAAAAGGTTTGGTAAGCATAGAGTATTCACGCGAAGAACCAGCAAAGGCTTCACAGGTTAAACATAAGCTTAAACGCTCAGTAGCACGACACAGAATCTCACATAAGGTTCTTTTTACACAGCCCTTTGTTCGGTTTTGGTTTTATTTCATTGTTCCACATGCTAAAGCGATTCTTACGAACAATTTTGAAGGCTTTTTTAAAGACTTCAGCCAAAAACAAAATTCTTATACAAGTTTAATTTTTGAAGAGCTTTCGGAAGTTTTACTTAATTACCATATTCGTGATGCGAATATTGTAAGTTCAGGAAGCTATTGGGATGCACACATTGAAATAGATATACTAACAATTACTGATAAAGACGAAATCTATGTTGGTGAATGTAAGTGGAAAAATCATAAGGTAAATAAAAAAGAATGGCATAAGATTTTAGAAAAATGTGAAAAATTACATATTATTCCTAGTCAGATTGTATTGTTTTCAAAGCGTGGATTTTCCAAAGAGTTACATTCACATGCTGGAAAAGACGTAGCACTTTATTCCTCATCTGACTTCAATGTACTTGTGAAGCACATTGAAAAGAGTGAACTCATAGAAGAGTTTATTTAAGAAACAATGCGTAAAGCTGTATATGCTTCTTGTAAGAGTTGGAACTTTTGTGTGTAATGCGCAACCATATTTGGTGACTCATGAAATATTTTATCCGGATGGTACACCTTTGTTAGCTTCTTATAACTTTTTTTCAAAGCATCCTGTGTAGCACCCACTGGACACTCCAAAATCGTATAAAATTGTACATTATCATCTACTTCTTCATCTTTACATAAATCACCGAAACTAAAGTTTGCAAAATCAGAATAAAGTTTAGACATAAAATGGTTGTCGTAGGTGTACTGTACTTGATAATGAAGTATATGCCGCTTATTTAAAGCCCTCTCCAGCCTCGACTTTGCCTTATATTCGCTCACATCAATTACGAGTGAAATATCTGTTCCTCTTTCTACATATACATCAAGCTGCGAGCGTAAATAACTAATCACCCACGAATTTGGTATATCCAATGAAATTAAAACCGTTCCTTTATCGTAAGCATACAGCTTTACTTTTACAACCTCAGGTTCTTCAAGTTTTTCTAGTTCTATTTTAATTGGTTGTGTTCCATATTTCAACATTGAGCGTAAAAAGAACTCATGTGAAAAATCATGTTGCGAAGCATGGTATTGGCTTAATTGATTTAAAAAATCATCTCGGACATCTGTCAAAGATTCATTCCTAAAAACAAGTACCGCCTTTGGTAAAAAAAGCATACCACGCGAGTGATGATTCAAAAAATCTTTCATCCAAGAAACATTTAAAGTATCAAAATTCGTGGTAATGAGGATAAGATTATTACGTAAAACAATATTCATGTATCCCACCTTTATTAAGAATTTTTCTATTTAAAAGCAATAGATGTTCCATTTTATTTCTAAACTTTAAAAACTAATTTTTTTTATTTGAGCTTATTTATATATAGAATGAGCTATAATTGCGCCAATTAAGATTAAGGATTTTCTCTTGAGTGAAAATATGAATGAAAAATGTGCAGTTGTAGGTATTTTTGGTCATGAAGAGGCGTCTAAATTAGCGTACTTTGGTCTTCATGCTCTACAACATCGTGGGCAAGAAGCCGCTGGAATCAGCTCTTCAGATGGAAAAAAACTCCATACAATCAAAAAACGTGGTCTAGTAATGCGGGTTTTTGATGAAGCTAAACTAAAAACACTGAGTGGTTCAAGTGCAATTGGGCATACACGCTACTCTACTGCTGGAGACGACTCAATCCTTGATGCACAACCAGTATTTGCACGTTATGACTTAGGTGAAATGGCTATAGTTCATAATGGGAACCTTACAAATGCTGTAGAGGTTCGTGATAAACTCATTGAAAAAGGTGCAATTTTTCAAACCTTTATGGATACTGAGAACCTTATTCACCTGATAGCAAAAAGTTCTAAAGATAAACTCATTGATAGAATTATTGATGCTGTTCAAAAAATTGAAGGTGCATTTTCACTTGTATTTTTAAGTCGTAAAAAAATGTTTGCTATGCGTGACCGTTTTGGTTTTAGACCTCTAAGCTTAGGTCGTCTCCCAAATGGTGGGTATATTGTAGCATCTGAAACATGTGCCTTTGACCTAGTAGGTGCGACTTTTATTCGTGATGTTGCACCAGGGGAACTTCTTATATTTGAAGAAGGTAAAGAGCCTCAAAGTATTAAAGTATTTGAGCCGACTCCTAAACATTGTATTTTTGAGTATGTCTATTTTGCACGACCAGATTCACATGTATTTGGTCAGTCTGTGTACCAAACGCGAAAAAATATGGGTAAATATTTAGCGCGTATTGAGCCTGTTGAAGCAGATGTTGTTATCCCTGTTCCAGATGGTGGCGTTCCCTCAGCTATTGGCTATGCACAAGAGAGTGGTATTCCTTATGAAATGGGAATTATGAGAAATCACTACATAGGTCGTACCTTTATTGAGCCCACCCAAGAGATGCGTGATTTAAAAGTTAAAATGAAGCTATCGCCTATGCCGGGTGTAATTGCAGGAAAACGTGTTATTGTTATAGATGACTCAATTGTTCGTGGGACAACGTCACGTAGAATTATTCGAATGTTAAAAGAAGCTGGTGCGAGTGAAGTTCACATGCGTGTTTCTTCTCCTCCAACAACAGACCCTTGCTACTACGGTGTAGATACTCCCGATAAAGAAAATCTCATAGCCGCAAATATGACCACACAAGAAATTTGCGACTACATAGGTGCTGATTCCTTAGCATATCTTTGTGAAGAGTCACTTCTCAAAAGTGTAAATGCAACTGATGACAAATATTGTACAGCATGTTTTACTGGTAAATACATAGTTTAATGAAACAGATATATACATATGGTAATTACTTAAAAGACAAGTTTGGCTGTAAAGTTTATAAGGTTGGAATCAATATTTCAGGTTTTACATGTCCTAATATTGATGGAACAGTAGCAAAAGGTGGTTGTACATTTTGTGAAAATGATTCGTTTTCTGCAAGCGCAAACGAAGTTCAAGAACTTAAGGGCTTTCATCTTAACCTTGACTCAAAAGAAAATAAATTTTTAGACAAACAGCTTCTGCAATTAACGCAACAGTTTGAATCTATTTCAGCCCGTCAAAAACGTGAATATGGAGCAGAAAAGTTTCTTGTGTATTTCCAGTCTTTTACAAATACGTATGCCCCTTTTGAAACACTTAAAGCACTTTATGAAAAAGCACTATCATTTGAAAATGTAGTTGGTCTTAGTATTGGAACACGTTCAGATAGTATCACGCAAGAAACATTAGAGTACCTAGCAAAACTTAATGAAAATAAAGAAATATGGATAGAGTTTGGCATACAGTCTATTTATGATGAAACACTCATTAAAATAAATCGTGGTCATGATGCAGCAAATGTAAAAGAATGGATTCAAAAATCTAAAAAAGTAGGTTTAAACGTCTGTGGGCATCTTATATTTGGTCTCCCCGATGAAACACCTAGTATGATGATAGAAACAGCTAAAGAGGCTTATAAATGGGGTATAGACTCTGTTAAATACCATCCTTTATATGTTGTAAAAAGAACAGCTCTTGCAAATGACTTTAAAAGTGGGAAATTTACGCCTATTAGTGAAGCAGAGTACCTTGATGTTTTAGTGCAAACGATTCAATTAAAACCTGTCCATGTTTCTGTTCAAAGAGTCACCGCAGGAATTAATGATGATTCACTCCTTTCACCTAACTGGTGCAGAGATAAAAATATACAAATTAAAAATATAAATGCAGCCCTAAAACCTATAGGACTTAAATACTAACGCCCACTTACTTCTACAAACTGCGCGACACTTCTAAAGTAGCCAGGGTATCTAAAGTAAACTCTAAAAGTTTTTGCAGTACCTGGTTTAAGGTTTTTGGCCACAAGAAACTCTTTTTCAATTGTTTGAGGCTTATCACGCGTTATACCCATACCTCCACCACCAAAGAAATCAAATATACCACTTGGTTTATAAAAGTTACCACCTTTAACATTACCCGTAGCATGCCCTTTGTTTACGAGTTTAATTTTTACACGAACTTTTCCGATTGCATGATTTCCTGTATTTTTTACAGAACCAGTATAGACAATTTGTTCCGTACTAAGGAGTCGTTTATTCTTTACCTTATAAACTTCTACTTTTTTTGTATATTTATCTACAATTAAAACAGAAAAAACAACTAGAAAAATCGATATTAAAAATACCGAAAGAAACATCGGTAGAACTAGTTTTTTTTCTTGTTTAAAAGATGCAACAACGCCACCAATAAAAATAATGAAAATAATAGCAAAAGCTACATAGTGCCAGTAATTTAATAAAGTCATTTACATTTCGCTCCCAAGGTAATAGTATATTTTTTTGAATATCTAAAGGGTTCTACAATAATTTTAAATGTACGTGAAGTTCCCTTAGGTATATTCTCTTGTACAATCGACATTTTTTTAATTGTCTTAAATTGATATATATAATTTCTATATTTATTTTTACTTAACTTATGAACATTTGCAGTAATTTTACATGATTTAAAATGAAATTTTGAAGTATTTTCAATCGTCCCCTTGACAACTATAGCCTCTGTATATTCTAACTTTTTTTCTGAGACAAGCATAAGTTTGTTTTTAAAAAGCTGTTCGTGCATTGTTATGTAACCATATGTAGGGGCTAAAAGAAGTGTAGAAAAAGCAAGTAAAATGAAGAAAATAGCAATACCCATTTTCTTTCGAAGGACAAGACCAAGAATAATAAAGAGAACAAAAAGAACAAATGCAGCACCAAACAAGACATAATCATACATGATTAAGCCTTTTATAAAAGCTGTCATTTGTCCCTTCATTAATCTTTCCTAGAGTTTTTCTCGGCTATTCCGCTCATATCAAATCTACGCGCTAATTCTTGTTTTATTCTATCTGGGGAAATGTTTTTAGCAGCAAGAGCTACTAGCATGTGGTATGTTAAGTCTGCTGCTTCATACACCATCTCTTTTTCATCATTATCTTTATATGCGAAACAAAATTCACCTGCTTCTTCTACAACTTTTTTCAAAATTGTATTGTCACCTTTTGCAAAAAGTTTTGCTGTCCATGAACGTGTTGGATCTGCATTTTTACGTTCTTGAATCGTATGATACAGTGTATCAATTACTCCATACATAGCATGTGAGTCCACTTCAACTTCGCTCGTAGTTTCACCTGTTTGTAACTCCGTAAAAAAACAAGACTTACGCCCAGTATGGCATGCCACACCTTCTTGTGTAACTTTAATAATAAGCGTGTCATTATCGCAGTCAATGTGAAAAGAATGAATCGCTTGGGTGTGACCACTTGTTTCACCCTTTTTCCACATGCGTTGCTTCGATCGTGAAAAATAATGTGCAACTTTTGTAGATAAAGAAAGCTCTAAAGCTTCCTTATTCATATAAGCCATCATTAAAATTTCATTTGTTTGGACATCTTGAACTATTACAGGTAATAATTCACTTTTTGCCCAATCTACTCGATTTATAGCTTCACTCATTTCTTAGTTAGCCGTTGTTCTTTGTCTAACATTTTTTGTATCAACCCAAATATTTGGAGTTGATCCACCAGGTGTTAAGAATATTTTAGCATCTTTATTTACACGTAAGGCATCGTTGAATTTTCCTTGAACCTTAATTTGTTCTAGCTCTAAAAGTCTTGGAGTTAATGACTCAGAAATCAGTTTATTTGCCTTTGCTTGTGCATTTGCTTGAATTCTAACAGAATCTGCTATACCTTGTGCTTCAATTCTTTTCTTTTCTGCTATACCGCGTGCTTCTTCAGCACGTTTAAATGCATCTTGTTTTGCTTTTTGCACTTCTTGTTCTGCACGTTGTACTTCTTGTTTTGCAACTTGAACACGTTCTATTTGCTCTCTTACTTTAGATGGTAGTCCAATTTCACGAAGTTGTACTGATTGTAAATCTGCTGGTGAATTTTTTTGACCTACAACATTTTTTCTAACTTCTGTGTCTATTTCTGTAGCTATTTTATTTCTTAGTTGAGGAAGTGATTCTGCATCATACTTACCAACAACATTTCTTACAACATCACGTACAACAGGGTTAATAATTTTATCTTCCCAAGAAAAGCCCCAGTTAGAAATGGTTTGTGCTGCAAACTGAGAGTTAAGTCTATACTGAACTGTAAGTTCTATTGTAACAGGAAGACCACGTTTATCAAGAACTGTAATAGCAGGTTTACTTGTAATTCCTGTTGCATTTGAGTTTGCTTCTATACGAGATGCATAGTTAATAATACGAACCTTAGTATCCACAATATATACTTTTTGAATCACTGGAATAATAAAGTGAAGACCTGGAAGAAGTGCTTGGTCTTGGTACTTACCATTTGTGCTCAAAATACCACGTTGCCCCTCTTCAATAATTGTAAATGGTTTTGCCAAAAACAACACTACGATAATTGCGATTAAAGCATATACTAAACCTGGTTTACCACCAAAATTTAAATCTATTTTCGGTAATTCTGGACCTTTTCCACCACCATTTCCGCCACCTGAGCCACCAGTAGCTTTTTTGCCACCTCCGCTTTCACTCTTTTTCTTGTTAAAATAATCATTCATATCTGATGCCATAAGTAAATTCTCCTTCATTTTCAATTTCCTTGTTCTTAATCTATATACGTTAAATAATGTTCATACTTTTTGTTACGTCCAAAAACAATATCAAAATATGTACTTTGAATTTTTTCAGTCATAACGCCACGTGAACCACAGCCAATTGTTCTTGCATCAACATTTGCAACAGGTGTAATTTCTGCTGCTGTTCCTGTTAAAAATGCTTCATCTGCAACATACACTTCTTCTCGTGTGATTCTTCTTCGAACTACTTTGATTCCAAAATCTTCAGCCATTTCTATAACCATTTTTTGTGTTATTGAAGCAAGTGAATTATCATTTGGAGGAGTAATTAACTCTCCATTTTTTACCATGAAAAAACACGCTCCAGAAGCCTCAGCTACATAGCCTTGGTCATCTAAAAGGAGTGCTTCATCATAGCCACAATCAATAGCTTCATATTTTGCCATTTGAGAGTTTAAATAATTTGCCGTTGCTTTTGCTTTACCCATATTTGAAGTGTTTGAAGGTCGCGTCATTGAAGCGATTTTTAGTCTAATTCCATTTTTCAAACCATCTTCACCGAGATAAGCACCCCATTCCCATGCTGAAAGAACCGTCTCAACAGGAGCATCTTTATGGTAAACACCCATAACACCGTAGCCTAAAAATGCAAAGGGGCGTAAATAAACATTATCACCAGTAAACTCATTTTTTCTAATCAAATCCATTTGTGCAAGATTGAGTTCTTCAACTGAGTAGGGAATATCTATTAATGTCATTTTTGCAGATTCTTTTAATCTAGAAGTATGCTCATTTAAACGAAAAATTGCATAGCCTTTTTTAGTCTTATACGCCTTAGTCCCTTCAATTACACCATTTCCATAGTGTAATGTATGTGAAAGAACATGTATCTTGGCATCGTCCCAATTTACAAATTTTCCATTCATCCAAATATACTTGGCTGCATCCATTAAAATCTCCAATAATTATTGTCTTATTTTTTGTGTACTAAAAGTTTTGTATTTTAGCTGAATTGTATTAACATTAAGCTTTTTTATATATAATATCAGATTAATATAATAATAAGGCTACGCATGGAACAAAAATATACAGATTACAGAGATGTAGACCAGCAACAACTCCAACATGATATAGATGCAATTAAAAAAACTATTGGAACTCCAAATGAAGAAGATTTCAAGCATTTATTAAAACTTGAACTATGGGGAAGACTTTCTAATTTTACAGGATTTGCACTTATTTTACTCATCACATATTTAAGCTATGCACAGTACTCTATTTCTTCTTTAGTATTTTGGTCCGTAGGTTTTGTAGCTGCTTTTCTTATTGGCGTTGCAAATGTTTCACGATGGTCAAATGTAACCCACCCTATCTTACACGGTGCCTATGACAAGGTTCCAAACATTCCTAAACGTTATACAAAAGATGGCTTTGCGGCGGGGAAGAGACGATGGATAGACTGGATGGACTGGATTAAACCTGATGCATGGTCATTTGAACATAACATCATGCACCACTACCATTTAGGCGAGGCTGATGATCCTGATAATGTTGAAAAAAACCTTGTTTGGCTTCATGAAGCAAAAATGCCAAACTGGGTAAAATATACGGTAGTTTATCTTTTCGCTTTCACGTGGAAATTTACATACTATGCACCCAATACATTAAGAATTTTAGAAAATAAAGCAAGAAGAAAAAGAGGTGAAGCTGATACGCTTGACTATGAAACAAGTCTTTTTAACAAAAATGGTCGTGCCTTATGGTTTGAATATATTTTACCTTATGGCATTTTAAAATTTGTTGCAATTCCTTTTCTTTTCTTTCCTTTAGGTGGACTAGAAGCTGTTGCAAATGTAGCAATCATCATGGCTTTTAGTGAAATATTTGCAAATCTACATTCATTTCTAGTAATCGTTCCTAACCATTCAGCTGAAGATATTTATCAGTTTTCAACACCCCATAAAACACAGGGTGAGTACTACCTCAGACAAATTATGGGAAGTGTTAATTATAACACTGGTTCTGATTTAATCGACTTTGGACATGGGTTTTTAAACTACCAAATAGAACATCATCTTTTCCCAAATATGCCACTATCTTTTTACCAAAAAATGCAACCAATCGTAAAAGAAATTTGTAAAAAGCATAACTTAGAGTATAGACAAGAGTCTGTATTTAAAAGAATTTTAATGACTGTAGATTTAATGGTCGGAAAGACGAAACTTCTTACAATAGAAGGAATCTAAGCTTCTAAAAAAATTACGATGAGCAACTCACATGCGATACTCCAGCAATGTTAAAAAGCTCAGAAGGTTTTTTTCTGTAGTACTTTTCTTCTATCGTAGTTGAAAGTTCAGCATAAGGGTCTTGCATTATCTCTTGTAATTCTTTTATAAGCGTATAGTTCCCTACTTCAGCTTCTTTGTAAGCTCCAACAAGAAACCATTCTCGTAAAGTGTATTTTGGATTCACTTGCTTCATCTTCGATGCGAGTTTCGCATGTGACTCTGCATTTGTAGCATTTATATTTGCTGGGTTGGTCTCATTTATAAGTGCTTTCCATTTTTCGAACCATTCCACCCAACTAAGTAGAATATTTGCATCATTCATAGAATCACCATAAAAGCTTTTTTTAAGAGAAGAAATATCATTAGGTATACAAGAAAGTTCTCGAAAAAATATTGTGTAATCAACAGATGTTTGTATCATAAGTGCAATAAGTTCATTCAATAAAGTTGCATTAAAAGTATGGAGTCCTAACTTTGAAGACCACATTTTTATCATTTTTACTTGCATAAGCTTTGAGAAGTTATTTTTGATTACTTCTAGTTCCTGTAGTGCATCTTCATCTCCAAGAAGTAAGGGTTGTAGCGCTGTACGGAACATATCAAAATTGCGTTGTGCCGCTTTTGTTTGGTTTAAAAAGGAATAATGAGCTCCACCACCCGTCCATGGCTGGTATTTAGGGTCAAACATATCTATAAATCCAAAGGGACCGTAATCCAGTGTATAGCCACCTGCGGCACAGTTATCACTGTTAAAATTACCTTGACAAAAACCAACTCGAATCCAGTCAGCAACAAGTGATGTAAGACGTTTTTGAAACTCTTGTGCAAGTAAGAGTACTTTTTTTTGTACAGATAAATGTGCATCAATCACATCATTATACTCACGCATAATAAGATGTAAAACAATCTGCTCAAGTTCTTGCATAGCTTTAGGATGCTCTTTTTTACGTGCACGACGACCAAAGAGTTCAATCTGCCCTACTCGAATAAAAGAAGGTGCGACGCGTGTTGTAATTGCTACGTTTTCTTCTATCATCACTTCAGGATCTCGAGAGTACGAACCATTTAAAAACCATGGACGTCTGACAGTCTCTGTTTTTGATGTATATAAACTAAGAGAACGTGATGAAGGAATACCCAAAGCATTCATATGTTCTTGTCCTAAAAACTCTCGAACACTTGAACGTAATACTGCACGACCATCTGCTCCACGACAGTATGGTGTTCTTCCTCCACCCTTTAGTTGCATCTCCCAACGATTTCCATTAATAACAGCTTCGAGAATAGATACTGCTCGTCCATCACCGTATCCATTTCCTGTTTGAAAAGGACACTGTTGGTAGTATTCCCTTCCATAAATAGATAGAGCGTAGCCTGTCGCCCAGCCGATTTTTTTTAATGGCTCTGGTACTTGTGATGTATCCCCAGAAAAAAGTCGGATAAAATCCTCTGATGTTGCCAAGGTATCACTAAAACCTAGTTCATTAAAAAACTTCTTGCTATGTGTAATATAAATAGGGTCTTTTATCGGTGTAGGGTTTACGGGGACATAATGCCCACTGAAAACTTCTCTTGGATCATAATCAATTCCGTCTTTACTTGCATCTGGATCAGAATGTAATATATCTGTAAATGAATAGTCTACTAACGTCGCTAAATCATTGAGTGTCTCAACCTTTATTTTCATACACTTTACCTTCGCTTAGAAATATGTAAGTAGGAGGGCATAAATAACTTCATAACAAATAAGAAGAGAAGACATAATATACAAGGCGAAAGTCCGTAGGAGCTACTGGTAGCTTCAAGGATTTTCAACGAAGTAGATTGTGTCTTATCTTCTTACCCGAAGGGCATCATTTAAAAGGCTCATCTTCTGCGTTAAACTTCATTCAACGATACCAGTATCGCCAAATGAAGTTTGCCTTGAATCTAAACCTTTTAAATGATGTTTGTTATGAAGTTATTTATGCCCTCCTACTTATTAATACATTTCGAGTAATTGTTCTCTTTTCATATTATATTGTCCTTCTGTTATAAGACCTTTTGTGTGAAGACTTTGAAGTTCTGTTAGTTTTTGTTCTAAAACTGATGAAGTAGCAGAAATATTTTGTGGTGCTACTTCCTTTATATACTCGACCTCTCTATCATTAATAGTATAGTCAATCTCTTCTCTCTTGTAGTCTTTTAAAAGTTTTTCAAGAACGGGTGTTAATTTGCTTTTTGTACTTTTGAATTTATCAGTATTTACTCCACCAGTATTTTCCAAAACATACTCTACACTTCCTATCTCTTGCTTATTTTTATACATTGTAATGTCTATTTGGTTTAAATAAGGTTCAGTATCGAAAATACCATTATGCGTATAATATACTCTGTGGTTACATGATGCTGGTATTGCATCTTTTTTATAAAATGATGTACGTAGTCCATGTTTATAAAAAACTTCTTTTATAGTTTCATCAATTCTATCTGCTTTAAAGTATGGATTATTTGCAACACATACATGCTCCAAATTATTTACATAACTTGTAGTACTTTCAGGTTCTATATTTTTTTCTTTTGTTGCACACCCACTCGATAAAACTATCATCGCAGCACTTATCACTACTAATTGTATTTTCATTTTTAATCCTTGAAAATTTAAACTTATTTTCTATTTCATTTCTACCATTGTACTACTCTCTATCATAAAAAAAGCTGATAATCTTTTAACATAGTACCTATTTGGTTGCTTCTTTTGCATTTCTATACAACTTTTCATTATAAACATAATCGAGTGTTATCACAAATGCTAGTGCATCTTTTTCTAATTCTTTGTCATGCTCTATTGGAGTCAGGTGATAACTTCTATCAAAGTACTCTGTAGGTTCTTCATAAAGAAAAGTACTCGCTTCTTTATTAGGTCTAACAATAGCTACTTTATTTCCTACTCTAAGGGCGTACGAATCATAAAACTGCATAAGAGAAATATTTTGTTTTTTATCACTGAAAATTGAGTGTCCCATAATTGGATACATTAAATCTAAACCAATTAAGTCTAATGCAGTTGCTAACAAGTCTGGTTGCGTTGTAATTGCATCATGTACCATAGGTTGAATCCCTCCACCTAAAATAAGGCCTGGAATATGGTACATATCTACGGGAACCATATCTTTTCCATATGTACGTACATTATGGTCCGCCACAATCACAATAATAGTATCTTTATAATACGCTTCAGCCCTTGCAAGTTCTATAAATTTTCCAATTGCATAGTCCGCATATTTAACTGCATTTTTTACACTTTTAATTGGCACACCACTTAGTACGTCTATTTTTTCATTAGGGTATTCAAATGGTGAATGATTTGATTGAGAAAACATCACAGTAGCAAATTTTTGCTTCTTGGCATACATTTCTTTAAATTCTTTATTTGCTCGTACAACTAAGTCTTCATCACATACTCCCCAAGGGGCAACAAATGTGGGATTTTTAAACATGGGTTGATCAATCACTTCATCAAAACCATTTCCAATATACCACCCTTTCATATTATCAAACCTACTCTCACCACCATACATAAAAGTTGTATGATAATTAAATTCTTTAAGTACAGTTGCTAAAGTAAAAAAGTTGTCTTGAGACTTATTACGGCTTAAAACCCCTTTTCCAGGTACTGAAAAATTTCCTGCAGAAACTCCAGCAAGACCACGAATACTTCGCGTTCCATTCGAGTATAAATCACTAAGTAAAATACCCTCTTTACTTAACCTATTCATATTTGGTGTAATCCCTTCTTCTCCACCTAAAGCATGTACAAATTGGTAGCCCATACTTTCTTGAATAAATATAACAAGATTTTTAGGTTCTTTTCCTTTAAAGTGTGTTTTTTCAATTCTACTTAATGGAAAAGCACTATCAGCACCTACAATATTCAAACGTTTTTGCACTCTTTTTATAGCCTCGGGAATATCCATTTTTCCGTAGTGTTTAATCGCGTTATTTTGATGTACATTGTTACTGTATATAGAATAACTAATACTATAAATTGAATTTTTAGTAATTTCATTTACCATTCTATTTGTCGTATACATTGCATCTGACCCATTCGCAGGTCTATGCCCAAACGAAGAACGAAAACCCATAAATAGTAATGCAAAAAGTGGTATAAACAAGAATGCTCTTTTCACGTAATGCACTTCAAGAATAGTCTCTATACTTTTTTCTTCTTTCTTTAAATAAAGATAGATAAATGAGGATATCATGACAAATGAGATGAAAAGTTCTAACTTATATGCGGAAAATATCATCGAAAAAACTTCTTTAGGATATTCTAAATATTCTACAAAAAGATAGTTTGGTCGAACATCATACTGTGCAATAAAAGGGAATGTAGCATTTTCAATATAAAGAACAAGGGAAAGAATCACTAAAAAATAATATTTAAAAACTACTTTTATAAATGTATACATCTTTTTATGAGAAAAAGATAATAAAAGTAATGGAATGAGTAAAAGAGCTGATGCACTTATAGTGTCAAGTCTTAAACCGTAAAGAAAAGTCAACCAGTAATCAACTCCACTCTGAGAAATATCATCATAATACTTTATAAATAATAGTAATCTTCCTACAAAGAAGATTCCCATTATATAGAAGTAATATCGTAGTAGTATTTTAAATGTATGCACTTTATTCCTTTAGGAAATATATTGTACGTATTGTATCTAAAATTAGTACTTCTTTAAAACATCATTTATTTGTATATATGCTCGTAGAGGTGTTGTCTCAAAATACTCTATATTATGCTTTTTTGCAAAATCCTTAGTCATTTTCTGTACCTTTAAAAGATGAAATCTTGGGGCTTTTGGAAATAAATGATGTTCTATTTGTGTGTTAAGTCCACCATAAAACCAGTGTACTAAAAAACCACCTTTTAATGAACGCGAAGTTCTCATCTGTAACTCCATCCAAGAAAGTCCTTCTGCATCTTCTTCTTCAATAACTTCACAGCCTAAATGGTTTGTAATAAATCCAAATGCTAACCAAGCTGATAAAACAATATTTAAAGTAATAAATACACGTAATGCATCAGCAATAGGAAGAAAATAAAATACAGGTCCCCAAACTATTGGCCAGTGAAGAAGCATTAATGCAAGTTCACCATACTTTTTACGGCTAAGTACAAAAGAGTAAGACTGTGCTATAAATGCAGGATACATAAAAAACATAGCTCCCCAAAATACAACATACTTTGTACTTCTTAGCCATGCTTTATCACCCATGTCTTTATTTGTAAAAGCTCCATCCATTGCACGAATATCTTCATCTTTTTGAGGAATATTACAAAAGGTATGGTGATTAATATTATGCTTCCAGTCCCACCACGAAGATGAGTTACTTAAAATAAAAGCAGAAAAAGGATAACTTGATTTAAAAGCAAGTGATTTACTTTTAAAGTACTGCGTATGCAAAAGGTCATGTGAGATAAATACAGCGCGTGTAAAAATAATGACCATAAAAAATGCCAAAGCAAAAGGTGCCCACCATAGAGCTTCAACAATATTCCAGTTGTAAACAACTGCATACACAATAATCATAGAAAAAATTGTTGCTGCCATCTCAACTGAACCACGTAATGGAGTGCGTTCTAACAATCCTGCTGCACGAACAGTAGATTTCAATTCATCAAAGATATCCGGATATTTACTATTAGCCATGCTTATGAACCTTATAATTTTTGTAGTATTATAGCAATTATAGTTTTAAAAAAAACAATGATGAAGATATTTACGATAGATAGAGAGATGCGTGCGGCACAGAGGCAAATGCCTCATGCCTAAAATTTCACCTCAGCAGTTAGCATATACTGCGTTCCATTTTCATTTTCTCTCGCACTGCCTTTGTCGTTATCTGTTACTATCACATTGGCAACCCATTGAACATTTTTATTTTGTTCCCAAGCACCACCTAAAATATATGCCGTATTATCTGTTTCTGGCGTTGCTGCTATTTTTTTATCAGTCCAACTATCATAACGCGCGATTGCTCTATAGTCATAATCATGTCCAAAACGGTATTCACCATTTACACTGTATCCATCACCTGCTTGTGCAGATATATACGTGCTATTATTCGCAGTATCTAAAGAAGTTATATACTGTGCAGATAGTAAAAATGATGGCTGGTTATACACTGTATGAAAACCCATAAAGATTAAGTCATCATATTGATTAGCAATACCACTACCACTTGCTTTATGTGCTTTGTTGTACTGACCAAAGAAAGAAGCATCTGCATACGTCTTTTTCGTTTGTTTGTCTTTGCCGTTTTCACCCATAAGGTGTGTAGTAGCTCTCCATTCCAAACTCATACCATTACTTACGCTCACACTATTTGTTGCTTCTTTATCATTAAAATCTGAATGGTATCCCTCACCATTAAACACACCAATTTCTGTATCAAGGTATTGAGTTTTTGTTTTTAAGTTAAAACCAAAGTCTGCTGAATTAGATAAATCACCACCATTTTTAGCTTCTACTAAAACTTTTGAAATATTACGATAGTACCACGCATTATGTTCTTCATAATCATGCCATGGACGGTGCACAAGACCAAGTTCAACACCAGTATTTGGTAGCACATCATTTAAGTATAGGTATGCATATTTAGCACGAACAGCTAAATCTCCTGCAGTATTTTGTGACATATCCATTGTAACGCGGAAGTAAGACTTAGGGTCTTCTAACAAGTATGCTTTTAACTGAAAATACGATCTTCGAAGTTCAAAGTTAGATTCTGATTTTGTTGCATTAGGACCTGTACTAATAGTCTTTTTTCTCGCATTATTTGTAAACCCAATATATGTTAGACCACTAAACTTAAGCTTATCTGCCTTGGCAAATACAGATGTACTTTTCTTTTTAAGAACTTTATTTTCTTCTTTAAGTTCTGTAACGTCTTCTTTTAATGAAGTCATATCTTTTGCAAGAATATCCATTTTCTTTGAAGATTTTGTCGTTTTAGAAGCTGTTTGCATAGCATCCATAACTTCTTGAGGATTAACATTTAATTCTGTACGCCCTTTTCCTGGGGTAACAAAAAGTTGTCCGTTTGCATCTGTATAAAACTTCATACCTGCACTTGCACTTACAGTACCTAGGGTAACTGCCAATAGAGTTGAGAGAACAATTTTTTTCATTTGTTTATTTCCTTTTTTGTGATGGTGCAATTATAGAATATTTTAGTTACATATCGATTACATAAAAAGATTAAACTGTAACCAAAATATAACCAACTCATTTTATACTTCCAACATCAAAAATAAAGGTTGTTTATATGAAAAAAGCATTTAAAATTGCTCTTGTTAGTACGGTTTTAGTAACTGGTCTTCATGCATCAGACATAATAAAAGGAAGTGGAGCATCATTTCCTTATAGCGTTTACCAAAAGTGGATTAAGGCTTATTATAAAAGTACAGGAATTAAAGTAGACTATATAAAGAAAGGTTCTTCTAAAGGTATAAAAGATGCAAAAGCACGTTCAGTTGATTTTGCAGGAACAGACAAACCACTTTCACCTAAAACATTAAAGAAAAATGGTCTGTATCAATTTCCAGCTGTTGTTGGTGCTATTACTATGGGCTATAATATTCCACATGTAGAGAACCTAAGACTAAGTAGAAATGCTCTTGTAAAAATCGCTGATGGCTCAATAAAATACTGGGATGATAAACGTATAGTTAAAGAAAATCCACATGCGAAGCTTCCACATGCTAAACTCACCTTTGTTCACCGTGCTGATGGTTCAGGAACTACCTATAACTTTACCTATTATTTAAGTAAAATCTCAAAAGAATGGAGAAAAAAGTTTGGTGCTAAAAAATCACTTTCATGGCAAGGAGATCATCATATAGGTGGGAAAACAAACTCTGGTGTTGCTACACTTTTAAAACAAACTTCATACTCTATTGGCTATATTGATTATGCTGATGCGAAATCAAACAACATTTCTATGGCAATAGTTGAAAATAAAGCAGGTAAATATATCATACCGACACTAGAATCTTTCCAAGCAGCTGCTTCAAAAGCAAAACTTAACCCTACGAAAGACTTTTATGCCATTATAGCTGACCCTAAAGGTGCGTTGTCATACCCTATGGTTGCAGCTACATTTATACTCCTTCCATCAGAAAAAAAGGCAACAAACAAAAATGTAACAAAGTTTTTTGACTGGATTTATACAGATGGTCAAGAGATAGCGAAAAGCTTAGGTTTTGTTCCCTTACCGGAGAGTCTAACATATAAAGTTCGAGGATATTGGAAAAGTAAAGGTATTTAAAGAAGTCTATTCTTTAAATACGCCAACATAGCATCTTCATCTAAGGGTCTTGAGTACAAGTACCCTTGAATGAGGTGGCATCCATTTTCTAACATAAAATCCCTTTGCTCTTTGGTTTCAATACCCTCTGCGATAACTTCTAAATTTAAATTTTCACATAAGCTAATAATCGTTTTGCAAATTGCAGAGTCTTCTACATTTTGAGGCAAGTAATCAACAAAAGATTTATCAATTTTCAACTTATGAATAGGTAAATGTTTAAGATACGCCAAAGAAGAATATCCAGTTCCAAAATCATCAATAGAAATAGAAATACCCAAGTTGTGAATACTTTGTAGCATTTTTATAGACTCTTGTGGATTGTTCATAATTTGACTCTCAGTCACTTCAAATTCTAAACTACTATATGAATAATTAAGCTTCAAAGATAAAGCATCGAGATATTCTAAGAAGTCATCGGATTCTATTTGCTTCATTGCTAAATTTAAAGATAATTTTCCTGGATTTAAACCTGCATCTTCCCATTTTTTAAATTGCGTCATTGCTTTTGTTATCACTATTCTGTCTAATTCAATAATCATACCAGTAGTTTCAGCAAGCGGAATAAATGTATCTGGTGCTATAATACCAAGGCTTGGATGGTTCCAGCGAACTAAAGCTTCCATACCAACGAAGGTATTCGTTTGCGCATTTATCTGTGGTTGAAAATATACAACAAAGGCATCTTCTTTTAAAGCTTGTCGCAAAGAAGTTTCTAAAAAAACTCTTTCTAAGGCACTCTCAGTCATCTTTTTATTATAAAAGTAAAAACAATTTCTTCCATTCTTTTTTGCTTCATACATTGCAGCATCAGCATTTTTTAAAAGAATTGTAGCAGTATCACCATCATCTCCAAACATGGATATCCCTATACTCATTGAAGTATAAAGCGTATAATTTCCTATTTGCAATGGTTCTTTTAAGATTGCAATAAGCACATCTGCAAATAAAGACACTTCTTCTTGCGTTATCATACCTTTTAAAATAATTCCAAACTCATCTCCACCTAAACGTGCTAAAAATGCACTCGTCTGCATTTTGTTTTTAATTCGAGTTGTAACTTCTATGAGTACCTTATCTCCAATAGTATGCCCAAGGGAATCATTAATTTCTTTAAAATTATCTAAATCAATAAACAAAATAGCTAAAGTATTTTCATGATTGTTTGCAAAATGTAAATTTTCAGTAAGTTCTCTTGTAAAATCTATACGATTTGGTAAGGAAGTTAAGCTATCATGACTCGACTGGTACTCAAGTGCTTTTTTTTGTTTATCGAGCTTTTGAAGACTTTTTTCTAAGTCTAAGTGTGTTTTTTTTAACTTTGTAATATCTCTACCTGCACCAACAGTGCCAATAATTTTTCCACGTGCATCATAAAAAGGTGCTTTGTAAACTTCTAAGTACATGAGTTTACCTTTAACGTTCCCATATTCTTCAAACTTCATTGCTTTATTTTTATCAATTACATCTTGGTCACTGTTAAAACACAGTTCACCAAAAGTATGCCATTGTGGTTCATCTTTGTGCAATTCACGCTCACGAAGAGCAAAAAACACATCCCCTTTTCCAATAGGCTCTTGTATATCTTTAGCCATTAATAAACCATCACAAATAGCTTTATTAGCATATAAATACAAACCATTTAAGTCTTTAACCCATAACATATCAGGTAAATGTTGTGTTAAAAGCTTTAAAAGCTCTTCATTATGTTCTTGTAAATCTTCTATGGAAAATGGCATATATATTCCTTACATAAAATATATATGATAATACTCACTTTATAATAAAAGCAATCTAAAACATCCCTTAAATAAAGTTATTAATTAAAGTAATCAAGATGTAACCAGATTTTTATACACTTACGAATATATTTTAAGAGAGGTCTATCATTTAATGGAAAAAATATTTCAAAAACTCTCCCTTGCAAGTGCATCTTTAGTCTTTGTTATTTTAGTTGGAATTTTTATAACACTTTTCAACTCTTCAAAAGTAGCCATAGACGAATTTGGTTTTGATTTTATTACAAATACTGACTGGAATAAAGACATCACAATAGAAAATAAATATGATGGAATCATAAACGAAGAAGATACTGAGGAGGATGACGATAGTATGCTTTTTGACGAAGATGATGAAGACCTCAATACCAAAACAGTTTTTGGTGGTCTTGTACCTATAGTGGGGACACTTCTAACAACGCTTATTGCTCTTGTTTTTGCACTTCCTATTGCTATGGGTATCGCTGTTTTTCTCGCTGAAATAGCTCCAAAGAATATTTCACATGTTGTGGGAATTGCTATTGAACTTTTAGCTGCTATTCCTTCTATTATCTTTGGCATGTGGGGATTGTACTATTTTGCACCTATTGTTGCTGACCTAGTTGGTGGATACCAAGTTTCACTCCTCACAGCCGGTCTTGTTTTAGGTGTAATGATTCTCCCCTTTATGGCGGCTATCACACGTGATAGTATGAACACAACACCAAGCGTTTTAAAAGAATCAGCCTACGCGTTAGGTGCTACAAAATTTGAAGTGATTAAAGACATCATTTTTCCTTATTCCAAAACAGGAATCATCGGTTCTATTATTTTAGCACTTGGTCGTGCTTTGGGTGAGACTATGGCAGTTGCCTTCTTAATAGGTTCGATATTTGTGCTTCCAACAGCCATCAATACACCCACTATCTCTATTCCCGTGGCTATGGCGAACAACTTCGGTGAAGCGAGTGGACTAGGTGAGAGTGCATTATTTTACTTAGCACTTCTACTTTTCCTTATGAGCTTTAGCATTATTTCTATCGCTAAGCTTTACTTCCTAAAAAAGGTGCACTAATGCGACTCATTATAAATAAAATATTTTTAGCACTCTCTGTATTATCTGCAATTATAGGTTTATCCTTTCTTGCATGGATTCTCATTACTCTTTTTATCAAGGGTTTAGGTTCTTTTCATTTTAACTTATTTTTAAATGACCTTATTGATGGAGGACTACGAAACCTCATTATTGGTCAGTTTATTTTAGCTGGTCTTGCTGCGTCTATTGGTATACCACTTGGAATGGCAGCTGGTATTTACATTCAAGAATATGGTCGTGGTAGTTTTACTTCTCTTATTCGTAATTTAAGTGACATTATGATGTCTGCTCCTTCTATTGTTATAGGTGCTTTTGTTTATGCTGTTGTAGTGATTCCAACTGGAGGAACAAGTGGTTTTGCAGGTGCTATTGCCTTAGCTATTATGATGATTCCCGTTGTTATAAACACAACTGATAACATGCTCTCTCTTGTTCCTCGTGAACTTCGTGAAGCAGGTATAGCACTTGGTGCTTCAAAGTACAGAGTAATTTTAGACATCGTTATTAAAGCCGCAAAGGTAGGAATAATGACAGGAATTCTACTCGCCTTTGCAAGAATCATAGGAGAAACAGCTCCTCTACTCTTCACATCTGAAACAAGTAACTACTTCTCCCTTGATTTAACTGAGAGTTTTCCTTCCCTCACAGTAAGTATTTACGATTTAGCAAATGAGCCTGAAGAATCAAGCCGTGATTTAGCGTGGGCAGCTTCATTTATACTCACAGTTTTAGTTTTGGTTATTAACCTTGTGGGGAGGTTTCTTACTCGAACTAAGGGTTAGAGTACTTAAACACTCTCCACTCTGTTTCTACCATTTTTTTTGGCTAAGTAAAGAGCATCATCACATCTTTTAAAGATACTTTGCTGTGTGTCTCCGTCTTTATATGCAGTGAGTCCAAAACTTGCTGTAATTCTTCCTGCTGTTTTATGTTCGTTAGCTTCAATTTTATCTTTTAATTTTAGAGATACTTCCAAAGCAGCTTGAAGACTCGTATTTTTAAATAATACTACAAATTCTTCTCCACCCCAACGAGCAAAAACATCTGTTTCTCTCACAGATGCATTTAAAGTCTGTGCCATAAGAATTAAGACTTCATCTCCTAGAAGGTGTCCATAGGTGTCATTAAAATTTTTAAACTTGTCTATATCTATAATGGCTAATGCAAAAGGTTCTTTATAGCGTTTGCTTCTTTTAAATTCTTCTTCAAAAAGTTCATCAAATTTATTTCTATTATAGACTTGTGTTAATCCATCAATGTATGCTTTTTTATGTACTACTACAAGATCTTCTTTGATTTCTGTTATGTCAGATAGGCTGACAAGGCATTCTTTAGCATTTTTTAAGGGCGTTATATCAATAGTAAACGCTTTAGCTTCACAATCACTATTCATCATGGATACAATTCTATTTTTCTCTTCTGTTCTTTTTATTAAAGATACAAAGCTTTCATTCTCTTGTAATAATTCTTTATGTAAGAAGCCATCCACTACGATAAATAAGTCTAAAATATTAAAATTCTTTTTACATGTGGGAGCCGTTGGACAGTTTTCTTTATAGACACAGTGCATTATAAAAGTTCCATCTTGTGTAGCGTATTTTTTTCTTTTCTCTATTTTCAATAGATTTTTAAACTTTTCATTAGAAAAAAGAACATTTTTAAAGTCCGTGATAAAAAGAATGTTATTCGTGCTATTTAAAACTTCGTTAAACAAGTCATATTGTTTTTGTAATTCCTTATCTTTTTTTTCAATTTTCTGTGTTTGTATTTCAGCTTTTTCTTTTTGTCGCTGTATTTTTTTCTTTGAAAGAATTTCCTCTTTAAGAAGAAAAATAATTATAAGTGATAAAAGAAATACTACTATTTGTAGTATAAACGAAACCAAAAACACAGAGTGAAGAATAGGCGAATGTTTATACGTAACAATCCAAGCAACAGTCTTGTTTTGCATGTTTTTCACTGGTAAAAAGGAGGCTACAATAACTTCCTCAGCATCTTTAGCAAATACATTAAAACTTTTATCATGTATCATATTTAAAGCTATTTCTTTTTTTACATGATTCTTTTTTAAAATATTTCTATCAATACATTGGTCTTCTTTAAAGTATAAAAATGAAAGCATAAAATTTTTATTTTCAGCACTTACTTTGTATTTCACAACTAAGTCTTTTCTCTCCCACGCTTTGACATCAAAAATATTTTTATTTATTAAAAAGTGGGTATGAATTTTACTTATATTATTTAAATACCACTCAAATCTATCACTCGAAAATGATATTTCAATCGCTCCAATATGTATGTTGTTCTTATCAAAAATGGGAAATACATTCCTAAAACCGTGCGCTACTCTTCCTTGTGTAAAAACTTTTAGCGCTTTTTTTGTTTCATTTGTGTATTTAAAATCAGGTCTAATCTCAGTTAAATCATCTCCAAATTTATTTGGTTTATGCATTCGTAAAAAGGAAATAGTGTCTTTATTTACAATATGGAGTTGCAGTACTCCTTGCTTTTTAGCTGTTTTATACTGTTCTTTTAATTCCTCTTTTAATGTATTTCTATTTTTTGATTGAATATCTTGTGTGGCATGATAAGACTTCGCTAGTAACTCTATTGTATTTGTGTTTCTCATTATTGATTTATAAATAGCATATGAAATATGTGTTTGCGATTCTAAAAGAATTTCATAATGTGTATGCAGTATATTTTGATTTTCTTGTAACTCATTTTTTATTATAAATTGCGTGGTTTTTTGTATTAAAAAATATATGCTGCTATTTATTATTACAAACAATAAAGCTAATAAAATCTTAGTTTTATTATTCATGTTGTACTAAACCATTTTTTAAAATCACTTCTAACGCACTTGCTGGTATAGGTTTGGAGTAGTAATACCCTTGAATATTGTTACATCCATTTTCTACTACAAAATCTCTTTGTTCTTTTGTTTCAACACCTTCTGCTATTACGCGTAAATTTAAACTCTGAGAAAGGGCAATAATCGCTTTTGTAATGCCACAGTCTTCTTCATTTCCTGGCAGGTCTTTAATAAACTCTCTATCAATCTTGAGCTTATTAATTGGTAACCTTTTTAAGTATGCCAAAGAAGAATAGCCTGTTCCGAAGTCATCTACAGAGAGACTAATACCTAAGTCACTTATCGTTTGAAGTTTTTTTATTGCTTCTTCTGGGTGTGACATAATTTGACTCTCAGTCACTTCAAGCTCTAACCATTGGGTTTTAAAACCATTTTTTTTGAGTACCTTCTCAAGTACCTCAAGGCAATCTGTAGTTTGGAGTTGTTTTACTGCAAGATTGATTGCAAGTTTTCCTGGGTTTAGCCCATCTTTGTACCATTGCGCTACTTGCGTCATTGCTTGTTCCATCACTATTCTATCTAAGGCTACTATAAGCCCTGTGGTCTCAGCAAGAGGTATAAATTTAAATGGGGCTATCATACCCATAGTAGGATGGTTCCACCTTACAAGAGCTTCCATTCCAACTAGAGTATGATCTCTTCCATCAACCTGTGGCTGGTAATAAACTACAAACTCATTGTTTTTAATAGCGGTTCTTAAACTTGCTTCCATGATAACACGTTCATAGGCAAGTTCTGTAAGTTTAGAATCATAAAACTGAAAGTTATTTCTTCCTTCTTCTTTTGCTTTGTACATTGCTGAATCTGCAAACTTGATAAGACTTTGTTTATCCACTCCATCATCAGGGTATATACTTATACCTATACTACTTGAAACATATAACTCATGTTCATCTATTAATAGAGGAAGTGATAAACCTTCAAGTATTTTACTAGAGATGCCCGTTGCATCTTTTGCGTCACGAAGGTCTTCTAAAAGAATAGTAAACTCATCACCACCAAGTCGTGATATAGTGTCTTCAACCCGAACAAGGTCTTTAAGTCTTGTTGTAATCGCTTGTAAAACTAGATCACCCACATTATGACCTAAAGAGTCGTTTATTTCTTTGAAATGGTCGAGGTCCACAAAGAGTACCGCGATTTTCGTAGTATTTCGGTTTGCTTTTTTCATTGCTTTTTCTAGTCTATCGTTGAGGAGCGTTCTATTTGGCAAGCCTGTCAGTGCATCAAAATGTGCTTGGTGTAAGAGAATCTTTTGCTGTTTTAATAACAGTTGTTCTGATTCTTTACGCTGCGTAATATCATGAATATATCCATGCCATAGTATGCTTCCATCTTCTAATTTTTCAGGTTGAGAATGTCCCTCTAGCCAACGTACACCTTTCATTGGTAAATCAACTCTATATTCGAGTGTCCACGCTTGCATTGTTTTAGCAGACTTTTCAATTGATGCTACAATCATATCGACATCTTCATGATGCAAATTATCAAATACACGTTGGGCATTTGTTCGTACATCTTGTGGTGTAACTTCATATACATCGTATATATTATCACTCGCATAAGGAAAAGATGCTGTACCATCTGGTTGCAGTTTATACTGGTACAGTGCTCCTGGAACATTCTGCGTCAGTTTATGTAAAATTGTAAGGTTTGCATTTAATTCTTCTTCAGCCTTTACTCTTTTGCTCACATCAAGAATAATAGCCACATAACTATGGTGGTCTTTGCACATAGTCTTTTGTAAATAAATATCAACATTATAAAATGTTTTATCTTTGCGTTGGTGCAAGGTAGAAAATGATATATGTTCTTCTTCATTTAAAGGAGCTATCAATTGTATGAAATCTTCTTTTGTAAGCCTTGGCTTAATATCTAAAGGTGTCATATCTTTCATCTCTTCATATGTATAACCAATATTTTTTTCCGCTCCCCTATTTATATAAAGAAACTTATAGGTACGTGCATCAAAAATATAAATTTCATTAAGCGAATTCTCTAAAATTTTACCTCTTTGGGCATATTTTATTTCATCTGTAATATCACGTCGTATAGAGTTGTACCCCACTATATTTTCATCTTTATCACGAGCAGGTATAATATCTGTTTCAACCCAGTAGTACCCACCATCTTTTTTCTTATTTTTTATTTTTCCCTTCCAAGGACTCCCCTTTTGAACTGTTTGCCACAAGTTTTCAAATAACGATGCGGGCATATCTGGGTGTCTTAAAATACTGTGAGGTTTTCCAATGAGTTCCCCTTTAGAATAACCACTCACTTTGCATAAGGCTTCACTTACATACGTAATAACTCCTTTTAAATCACTCTTTGAAGCAATAACATGCGCACTAAAAATCGCATTTGTTTCCCAAAGTTGCTTACGTATTTGTTCTTCTTTTTTTATAAACGGATATATGATATATTTATAAAGTAATGGCGCAGATAGTATTGATAAAAACAAGGTATCTAAAAGTATTTCTTGCCACGAGTTAAAATAACCATCAAGTAAGACAAGCACCTGCATAAGCATAAATTCTATTATGGCAATAATAAAGATAATTTTCAAGAGTACTTTGAGTGCTTGTATTTTATAGTTCATGTTTTTCCTTGCGTAGCCAAAGAGTACTACTGTTTAATCATTCTAAGGTATTTTAGCAAAATTATAATAATTTTCTTCTCAAATACGTAATCATTATGTAACCAAAATTGCATACAATTCCCTTATAAATTTTCAAAAAGATTAAAGGACTACAACATGGCTGTAATGAATCTCAAAAAATTCTCTTTTACCTACCCTGGAGTGGACTACCCATCACTTCGAAATATTACACTTCCTATAGAGAAAAATAAAATTACAGCACTCATAGGTCCTAGTGGTTGCGGAAAATCTACACTTCTAAGAAGCATGAACCGCATTCACGATATTTACCCAGGAAATACTTATGATGGAAAAATTGAACTTCTTGATTCGAAGTCTGGGACAATGAAAAATATTTTAAATATAAAAAAAGAAAATGAATTCATTACGCTTCGCCAACAAGTAGGAATGATTTTTCAAAAACCCACACCTTTTCCTATGAGTATTTTTGATAATGTCGCATATGGTTTAAAAATATCAGGTCTTAAAAATAAAGCAGAACTCGCAGACAGAGTAGAACAAGCACTTAAAGATTCTGCCTTATGGAAAGAAGTACATGAGCGACTTAACAAATCTGCCATGGGTCTCTCAGGTGGGCAACAACAGCGTCTTTGTATTGCGAGGGCTGTTGCTGTGAAACCTGAAGTTCTTCTTTTTGATGAACCCACCTCAGCACTTGACCCTATTTCTACGGGAGCGATTGAAGAGCTTTTAGTTACCTTAAAAAAAGATATAAGTATCGCTATTGTGACACATAACATGCAGCAGGCTTCACGTATAAGTGATTATACTGCTTTTATGTATCTTGGTGATTTAGTCGAATACGACAAAACAGAAAACATATTTTTAAACCCTAAAGAGAAAAAAACAGAAGACTATATTACTGGTCGATTTGGTTAAGGAGAATCCACATGTTACGTAACTTTCAAACAAGTATAAATGAGATTAAGTCAAAGGTTCATACAATTGGTTTAGGCTTATTAGAGGCAAATAAACTTTTACTTTTAGCCCTACAAAAGTGCGATACACAAAAGTTCAATGAAGCACGTCAACATTTAAAAAATGTAAGCGCTAAAACAGATGCTATTGACAATGCCATTATTAAAGTTCTCGCGCTCTATACTCCTGAAGCAAGGGATTTACGTCAAGTGATTGCATACTTAAAAATCACAAATGAACTTTCCCGTGCATGTGCAAATACACGTAGTTTCATTCGTGGATTTACTGATGTCTGTACAGATGTCGATGTTGCAACGATAAATGCGTATGCAGTTCCTATGCAAACAGCGACTATAGAAGCGATTAATGCGGCACTTCAGATGATTCATTGCGATGATGAAGATGAAATTCAAGAAATATATAATGATGTTTTAATCCAAGAAAATAAAACAGATGACTTATATGAAATAGTTGAGAGAAATTTATACTCCCAAGCAGACAGTACAAAAAGCTTTGAAAAGTTTCATACAATGCTTAAAGCCTTACGAAAAAGTGGGAAAATTGCTGCACGAACCATAGCAATTGCTAACTTACTTGTTTATGCAAAAATTGGTGGACATTTTCGTAGTTAAGTAACTCTTAAAATATATTCTTGTATTATCTACCTTATACAAGGATATAAATTTGAATATAAATATACAAAAAATGTTTCTAATAATAGCGTTCTTTATATTTGTTATTTCTGCCGTATTTATTCGCCTTACACAAGATCTCCATACAAATCTCACTTTGCTTGAAAGCATAGAAAAAAATAAACTTGCAATGATTACAAAAGCAGATGAACTCAGACACACTTCAGATGACTTAACCAAATATGCAAGACTTTATACACAAACAAAAAACAAAAAATATAAAGAAAACTATTTTAAAATCATTGCTATTAAAAATGGAGAAGCAAAGAGACCTTTAAGATATGAACATATATATTGGGATTTATTTGAACCTACAAGGTCTGAGTTGCATCCACTTCAAGAAAAATACGCCTTAAAAAATGCAATGACACATCTTCCTTATAGTAAATATGAACAAAAGAAACTAGACCTTGCAGAAAAAAACTCTAATCTATTAGTAGGCTTAGAAGTTCAAGCCTTTAATGCTCTCGAAGGTCTTTTTTTAGATGCAAATGGTTCGTATACAGTTCGAGGAGAGCCAAACCAAAGATTAGCACTTGATTTACTGTATTCGCTTGATTACCTCAAAGCTAAAGAGAAAATAATGATTCCAATAGATTTCTTTTTAATGTTTTTAGATGAAAGAAATAAGCAGAATGTAGCTGGAATCAATGAAGTAGTGCACTATGTTTTTTACAAGATATTTATACTCATGATTTTTAGTACCTTTAGTACAGGAGTTATATTCTTTATGCTCTACAAAAAGCTTTTAAGACCTCTGAAGTTATTAACAGATGAAATAAAAAGTTTTAAACAAGGTTCAGTGGTGCAAGATATTCAATGCTATGAAGATGAGATGGGTATTCTTATTAAAGAATTTCATCTTATGCATCAAAAACAAGATAACAACTATAAAAACATGCAAAGTCTTGCATTAACCGATACCTTAACACAAATGAATAACAAGCATTCTTTGCTCTTACTTTTAGACAAAGAGATTCGTTACGCGCATAGATATACGAATCCTCTTTCTATTTTAATGTATGATATCGATTTTTTTAAAAAAGTGAATGACACCTATGGTCATGATGTTGGAGACAAGGTTTTAGCAACACTTTCTACACTCGCTAAAGACTCTTTACGTGGCATGGATAGTATTGGTAGGTATGGTGGCGAGGAGTTTTTAATACTCCTGCCTAATACTTCGTTAGATAATGCAAAGATTTTTGCGCAAAGATTCAAAGACAAGGTTGCACATTATACATTTGAAACAATTGATTCTCTTACAATTAGTATAGGTTTAGTAGAACTTCAAGAAAATGAAACGAAAGATGAAGTATTTAAGAGAGTGGATACACTGCTGTATGTCTCAAAGCATAATGGTAGAAACTGTATTAGCTCTTAAAAAGATGTGCACGTGTTTATAAAAATAGTAGAAAACACTGGCGATAAGACAATAAATCTTGCCATCTCATTTTATACTATTTTTTCTTTTTATATTTATAGTATTTTCCACATGCTACGCCCACATAATTACACACCTTCCATGTTGAGGCGTTTAATAAAGCACATTTATCATACATCGCTCACCGTTTTACCATTATTTGTATTTTTAGCTTCCATTTTTGGTTCGCTTATCATTGGTTTTGTTATTGTAATGGCAACACAATTAAACATGCAAGTAGAATTAGGCTCACTTATAGTTACCTTTGTAGTGACTGCATTTTCTCCTTTTTTTACAATTGTTTTTATTTACATACGTTACATTACTTTTATAAACAAAAAAATTACACAGAGTACGAATGAAATAATCATTCAAAAGTTTTTATTAGCCTACCTGCTTGGTGGTATTTTTAGTAGTATTGCACTTGCTAGTATATTTTCAGTCATTATGTTAGTGAGTGCGTACCTTTTTACTTTTTTCTTCATGGGTATGGATATACACAGTTACAAGTTCATAATTTTTGATGCTATTAAAATACAAACACTTCTTCTCTTTCTAAGTAAGGCGAGTCTTTTTGGGTTTATTGCTATGAGTATTCCTCTTTATATAAAACTTGAGTCAAACGAAACCGCACGAAAAAGTGCACCTATACATATGATAATTCCTTTCCTTTTAGCTTTATTTTTTATAGAAATGGTATCATTTACCTTCCAATCACTTTTTTAAACGGAGTCCGATGCACTACAAAACTATGAAACGTACAGTTGGTTTATTTGTCCTCACATTTTTTATTATAATACTCGGCTCTTTATTTTTTCTTTTAAAAGAAAAAGGCACCTTCGAGAAACGCTACAGTTACTCTTTTGAGACAGATAGCGCCGAGTATTTTCAACTAGGAATGCCTGTGAAATTTTCAGGTTTTAATATTGGACTCATTGACGATATAAAACTTAATGACAATGGTTCCGTACATGTGGCTTTCTCCGTACAAAAAAAATATAAAAAGTTCTTAAGTGAAGGGAGTGTTTTAATCATTATAAAACCTCTTATTGGTTCTCCCCATATTGACCTTTTTACTTCAGTTGATACACCACTTTTAAAAGAAAATGCATCTTTAACCCTTATATCGAGTGATAATATTAACGACATCATTATGAGCTTACAACCCGTTGTTCAAAAAGCAAAAGCAATTTTAGACAACGTACATACCATAACAAACTACCTTGCAAGTGAAGACTCAGAACTCATACAAATTTTGCAAAACATGAATACATTAAGTGCAAAACTCGCTAAAAATGATTCGCTTCTTACCTCTTTAACTGGAAGTAAAAAAGCCACTAAAGACATCATAACTTCCATAAATGAAACAAAGCATATTATGCAAAATATTAAAAAAATCACACATGATATGAGTAAAATAACTAAAGCACTCAACAAAACAATAATTCAGCCCTCTTCTGCAACCATTAAAGAAATCAACAAAATCATGAAAGACATTAAGAAAAAATTAGGAAGTTACGATAAAGACTTGCTTCAACTTAAAGAACAGATTACAGTAGGTGTTGCAAAATCAAACCAAATTATCGATAAAGTAGATGCACTCATGGCAACTGAGTCTGATGCAGAGATACAGCTACCATGATTAAATACATTCCCTTTCTTTTCCTACTATTCTTAGCATGTGGATGTTCTCTTAAAACACCAGAGAACCAATGGCAATACAAAAGTACAAATGCCTTTAATTCTTATACAAAAAACTTTCTTTCTTCAAAAGACTTACTTGCAAAAAATGATTTAAAAAGAGCTATTAAACATGCAAAGCAAAGTGCAAACTTACACCAACTTGCAAAAATTTACCTTGGTGCATGTGCTTTAAATATCTCAGTCGGTACACAAGATACATGTGAAAAATATACGAACATTGCTTTACTTGTAGAAAATAATGCACTCCGTAGTTATTATAAACTCCTCACAAAACACATAAAAAAGCAAGATATCAAATACCTCAACAAAAACTACCGTATATTTGCACATGCGCTCATAAATAAAGACTACGCTAAAGCAGAAAAAAGTATTTTCCACATGCAACGAAACTCTTCTAAAATTTTAGCTATGGCTCTTTTAGCGAAACATGTAAGCTATGCATCTCTACAAGAAATTATAAACATAGCTTCCTACCAAGGACAAAAAAAAGTTGTTTTATTTTGGTTAGAAGAATCAAAAAAACATGTGAGCAACCCAAATGAGCTTAATAAAATAAACCAAAAAATAAAGGTTTTACAATGAATACAACCGTTTTAATCGTAGATGATGAAGAAGATATTTTAGACCTCATGGAGTACACCCTTTCTAAAGAAGGCTACGACGTTATAACATGTGTAGACACGACAAACATTCGCGATATTTTAGATGAAGAAGAGATCGCCTTACTTTTAATGGACAGAAATTTACCTGGAGTTGAGGGAAGTGTATTTGTAGCATCTTTGCGTGAAGAGGGTTATAACCAACCTGTTATTTATGTAAGTGCAAAAGACTCGAACGATGCTATTTTAGAAGGCTTTGAAAATGGAGGCGATGACTACATAACAAAACCCTTTAATGTAAATGAGCTCAAAGCAAGAGTAAAAGCACTTATAAAAAGAACGCAAAAAATGCAAGACGTTCTAAAAGTTCGCGACATTACCTACCAACGCTCTGATAAAAAATTCTCAATTAATGGACAAGCTATAAAAGTAACCCATCTTGAACATGACTTACTCCTAGAGTTTATGAAAAACCAAAAAGTTCTCTTAAGTCGCGAAACCTTGTTAGAAAGAGTTTGGAGTGACAGTGGGTCCAAACAACTTAAAACTGTGAATGTTGCTATTAAAAGACTCAAAGAAAACATTGACCCTAAGGGTGAAAAAAACTATCTTCAAGCTATTCGAGGTGAAGGCTATATTTTTTGTTAAAATTCCATCACATAGTTCTTAGAAAATTCATTGTAATATTTTCAGTTTTATTTTTTATCGTAGGGTCTCTTGTCTATTACTGGACAAAAGATTTTTATCTTACACAAACAAAAAATTCACTTTTACAAAATATAGAAATTATTTCATTTCACATAAATGACAAAGAAAATTTAGATGCACTTGCACAAAAAGTGAAAACTTCTTTATCTCTTCGACTAACATTTATTAATGAAAAAGGAACTGTAATAGCTGAGTCGCATAAAGACAAATTTAAGATGGATAATCACAAGTATAGAACTGAAATCTTGCAAGCAAATGAAGAAGATTATGGGTATATAATACGTCATTCAAATACTATAGATAAAGACCTTCTTTATATTGCTAAAAAATTTACACACAAAGAAAAAACTCTTTTTATTCGCTTAGCACAGGAACTTAAAGGCATAAATGAACATTTGTTCTTTCTCGGCTTAAAAATCTTTGGAGTGCTTGCTTTGTTTTTTATCGCTATTTTTTTTATTACTTTTAAAATGAGTAAAGAAATTGAAAAAGAAACCTTAAAAATCGTAAGCTTTTTAACCTCCCTCACAAAGAAAAATAAGTCAAACTATATTCATTCAAATCTCTCTTTAGAGTTTTCAAAAATAACGAATCTTCTTACAAAAGTATCGCAGATTCTCATTAAAAAAGAAAAGCAAAAAGCAAAGTTTACTACAAAACTTCAAGTATCCAACCAACAAAAAGACGACATCATTTCTGCAATATCGCATGAGTTTAAAAATCCAATTGCAGTAATAAACGGTTATGCACAAACACTTTTAGACGACCAAGAGATCCATCCAAATATACGCAATAAATTTCTCACTAAAATCCATGCAAATGGGGTAAAACTAAGTAGTCTTATAGATACCCTTCGACTTTCTATAAAGCTTGATAATGGAAAACAAAGTATAGAATTTTCACATGTTAGCGTTTATAAAATAGTTGAAGATATTGTTGATACTATGAAAATAAACTACCCACGAAGAATTATTCATATAACAGGTGATCCAATTATTTCTGTTAAAGCAGACGCTTCGCTCTTTGGCGTAGTAGTAAGTAACTTAGTAGAAAATGCACTCAAATACTCAGAAGATGAAATAAGCATACATTTTGATGATTCCCATTTAAGTGTTAAAGATACTGGCATCGGTATTTCTAAAACGGACGTAGAAAATATTACAAATAAATTTTATAGAGTCCATGAAAATTCATGGAATAACTCTTTAGGACTTGGCCTCTTTATCGTAAGTAATATTTTAAAACTTCATAATTTTTCCCTTTCAATTATAAGTAAAGAAAATGA
>NZ_JAEMVA010000079.1 GCF_029215955.1 Sulfurimonas sp. SAG-AH-194-I05 | reverse complement strand
TAATCTATACTTATTCATTTTATTTTGTAGATTGAATAACTTTATTTTTTTTGTTTCATTTGGAGCACCAATACAAATTACTTCAGCTTGCGTATTTTCTTCAAATAGTTTTTTAGATGAATTTGTATAGCTCAATATAACATGACTGGTTCGTGCCTCTTTAAACTTGATATTATATAATGAAGCTAAATTATTTCCTGTTGTTAATCCATGTTCATTAGAAATAATTTTAATATTATGATGTATTAACGCATCTGCGATAGATAGACCATAATCTCCAAACAAACCATTTGTTAAACATATGTTTGAGTTATTATATGTATGTTTTAAATCATTTACTTTTTTTCTTAATGGAATAGCTATAATCTTTAAAAACTCAATATTATAAGATATCACTTCAGCTATAACACTACAATAAGATTTTAAAAACTCACTACTTAATGGTACCTTATAATTTTCAAAAGATTCTAATATTATTTTATATATATCATTATAGTGTATATTTGTTAGTTTTTCTTGATATGCACTATCATAGTATATACTATTTAATTCTTGTCTTATATTAATATTAGCAATTCCAGATATAGTTAAATTTGCAACTATTTCTCTTGTTAATTCTGAACTTGTAAAAGTAAATATATTCTTCTTTACAGAAAAAAAATTAATCTTTTTTAAAAAAGCAGCCACAAATACTTTAATATCAATATTTATATAACGCAAAAATTTATTCTTTATTAACACATCTTTTTCATAATCAATATTAATATTTCCGATATTCTTAATATTAAATAGCTTATCTAATTTAGATGCCAACCATGCATAATGATTAGCAAATCTATTTGCAGAAAGTCCATTTATACCTTTTTGATAGAAATCTAATTCTTCATCATATACAGATAATACTATATCTTTTTCAGAATGTAGATTATATACTTTTTCTAAAATCAATGATTTAACATATAGGTTGGTACTAAGTCTATTCGCATCAATTAAGTCTAACGTATCTCCTAAATAATTATAGTCCCCCTTAAAATACTTATTAAAAAGTTTTATGTTGACATTTTTATATATCTCACAAATCATAAAATATATATCATTATAATCATGATAGTCAATTAAAGAATCTAAGTGTGTATCTTCTCCATTTTTAGAAAATGGAGAATGTGAATACTTATCAAATAAATAAAATTTATTGTCTTTTTTATTCAATTTAAAATATCCTCAGATACAAAGTTAGCTTGAAATGGTGAACCAAAGTCTATATCCATAGTAGACTTTTTCCCTAATATCTTATTGAAATATTTTGGATGTAGACCATATCCGGGTCGTACACTTTTTATATTATTTTCAGTGAATCTATCACCTTTTTTAATGTCTTTTGACACGTAAAGACTTCTTGAAAATCTTCTAGTAGACTTCTTTTCCATACTATAGTCAACTATACCAATAAGTTTTTCTGCATCTCTTATTACCTTAATCATTTCAGAAAAATCATTTTTATCCATTGAAAAGTCAGCATCAGCTCCTCCTATTGATTTGTCTAAAATAAAATGCTTTTCAATAACTTTCGCACCTAGAGTAACTGCAACTATTGGAGCCGTACTGCCAATAGTATGATCAGAGAATCCAGATATCACCCCAAATGTTTCGGCAAGGTTTGCTATAGTCATTAAATTAGCATCTTCTAATGGGGCAGGATATGAACTAGTACACTTTAACAACACTATATCATTATTTCCAACACTTCTGCATATATCAATTACATCTTGTATTTCATCAATAGTAGCTATTCCAGTTGATATAATTATAGGTTTCATTTTTGAAGCAGTGTATTTAACCAATTTATAATCAGTGATTTCAAATGATGCTATTTTATAGGCAGATGGATTAAAAGTTTCTAGGAAGTCAACTGCACTTTTATCAAAGGGTGTTGAAAAAATATCTATACCTATTTTCCTTGCGTATTCAAATAACTCCTTATGCCATTCCCATGGTGTGTAAGCATCTTCATATAACTCATATAAATTTTTACCATCCCAAAGAGTTCCTCCATCTACAATGAAATCCTTCTTGTCACAATTAAGTGTCATAGTATCTGCTGTATAAGTTTGAAGTTTAATTACGTTAGCACCTATCTCTTTAGCAGCTTTTATTGCATCAAGAGCATTCTGTAAACTTCCGTTATGATTTGCACTTAGTTCTGCTATAATTAATGTTCCATCTTGATTTAAATCAAAATTACCTATTTTCATTACTAAACTTCCTTTAACTTAGCATATATAACAACTTGTCTACTAAGACCTATATCTGCACTTGCTTTATAATAATTAATATACTTTTCTATTCCCTGTTCAAATAAAAAATTATCAACTTCTATTCTAGATTTATGTGCAAACTTACCTACTTCTTTATTCTTTACATAATTTGAAGAGTCATTTGAAAGATATAATTCAATAGGAAATTCACCAATACTTAATACTATTTCATATCCTAATGATAAAAGTAAATTAGACAAAGATTCAAAGGTAAAATAATGTAAATGGTCTGGTGGACACAGCCAAGTATTTGTAGTATATCCCCTATCTAATAAAAACTGTTGAAAATTAGAGTAATCATTTGGCACAGATATTCTTAATAATGATGCTTTAGAAAGTAATAATTTTAATGTTTCCAGTAATTCTACAGGATCAATTACATGCTCAAGGATATTAGATAAATTAATAAAATCAAATTTCCTATCTGCTTTAACACAATCTTCAAGTGATTTAAAAATATCACCTTGTAGCAAAGTGTCTATTAACTCAACATTATGGGTACTAATTCCATAGTTCGAATAATCCATAGTTGTTACATTCCATTTATTATGAAAAAAATTACTCGCAAAAAAACCTTCACCAGTACCAACATCTAGAAAGGAATGATTTTCTCCATTATATAGATTTTTATATATATGTTGCGCTACATCTGAAATATATTTAAAATGTTTCAATTCATCACTAGAGTATTTATGCGAATACTGAATACTATCATCTTGATAATATTTTTCTGAATAATGCTTTTCCAACTCTATTTGAGTTGGTATATTTTTAATGCTATAATAACCATGTTTATTTTTTACTAATTCATTCACTAATCTATCCTTATCTATTATTTTTTTATTATATCATCATAAAAGGCATACGTATACCCTATCACACCAATTCCATTTCGTTTGATTTCATCTAAACTGTTGTCAAAATATATATTATATAAATCACATATCCACCAAGTTAAATCTGTAAAATAAAAATGATTTCTAATATATACAGTACTAGATATTCTTGGATTTATTTCAAAAATATAATAGTCATCACCAAACATTCTACTTTGAATATTAATACTACCATCTAAGGAAAACTCATTAGCAATCAATTTACTATAACGTTCTAACTTTTCAGAATGACAAATTGCAGCATATCCTGTTTTGTCACCATCTAGCGTTCTTTTAAAAGTTATAACTTTTATATTTTCACTGTTTTTATATACAGTCGTTGTATATTCTTGATCACTTGAGCCTATGTACTTTTGTATAATATACTCATGGTTATTATCTATAGTATTTATTATATTTTTCAATTC
>NZ_JAEMVA010000078.1 GCF_029215955.1 Sulfurimonas sp. SAG-AH-194-I05 | reverse complement strand
AAATATCAACTTTTAAGACAAACTCTTCTATATTGAAAGGTTTTTTAATAAAGTCTGAAGCACCAAGTTTTAAAGAACTTCGTATAATTTCAGGATCATTAGTAGAAGAAACAATAATTACAGGAATATGACAAAGTTCATTGATATCTTTGATCTCTCGTAGTAGATCAAGTCCGTGCTTGTCTGGAAGCTCCATATCTAAAATTATTGTATTTATATTGCTTTTTTTTAAAAGATTCATTCCCTCTTTTGCTGTACGAGCAATCTGTACTTGATAGTTTCTTAGTTCAAGGGTTTTTTGCAATTGTTTTGCCATAAAGAGGGAGTCTTCTATAACAAGAATTTTATTTGCTTTATTTCTTTCTAAAGATTCTATAGTATGAGAGATCGCTTTCATCGATACACTAAAATATTTGTCTTTTATGAGGTAGTCTACTATCCCTTTTTTAAAAAGTGTCTCTCGAACTTGAATATCTGATTCACTTGTTAAAACAATGATTTTTGCTTGAGAAAGTTTCTTTATAGAATCAATAAGTTCTTCCCCATAAGAATCAGGTAAATGAAGGTCAAGAATTATAAAATCATACTTTTTTGTAAGTTTCTCACTTGCTTCTTCAAAGTTATAGGCTTGTTGTATAGTGTAGTTTGTATTTTGTGAAAGAGACTTAAAAAGTGTTTTTGAAAATACTTCAGAATCTTCTACAATAAGTATAGAATAATGATGGATTGAGGTTTCTTTGTAAAATTGTTCGCAATAGAGCATATGCTTTATCCCCCCCCTTTTTTTTGAATTCTATCTAATCTATATGAAATATATATTATTTAACTATTAACTATTGTTCATAAAAGAAATAAAAAATCTAAAACTGCATTGCAATTCCAAATCCTATAGAATTGTCTGAAATGCTATTTAGTCCAAGCCCTGTATTTATATCTAGTTGTATATCATCACTCAGTAGATATGTAAACCCACCACCAATAACCTGTTGTGTGTCTTGGTTATTTGATGAATGAATAATAGAGTAATACTCAAGATAAGTGCCAAATTTATCAGTATGAGCTAAAGATACACCAATCGCTGGTTGAAAGTCATAAATTCTTTCATTATCATAATAAGTGCTTCCTTGCAATGTTCCAAACAATGATATATCCTCATATAGAGTATAATCCCATAATAAACCTATAAGTGGTGTGATATTTTTTGATGAGATATTTCTATTATCTCCTACAGGTAAGGAGGTAAGTCCCATAAAAGTGAGGTTATAAAGTTCACTTTCATAGAGTCGATACTTAATTCCTACAATAAAGTCAGCACTCCATGTCAACTGCTTCTGGTCATTATGATTAATATTAAACCCATCATACATAATATCAAGTTCTAGTTTATTACTAAGTCCTGTTCTTAACACAACGAGAGGAAGCGTCTCATTATTTTTAGTGTAGTTATAACCAAGTTCAATATTGAGGTTTTTTGGCTGTACTGTATAGGTGCCTGTACTAAAACCTGGTCTATCAGGGACAATTGTATCTGCAAGTGACGCTACTGTTCCTGTAAATAAAAAAATGAGTGTTACTTTGTGAAAATATTTCAATTTCGATTCCTTATGTATTGAGATAATTTACTAGAGATGTCTGCATGCCCTAAGTAAATAGATGCATCTAGATTCTTTTTGAGAGATTCTAAGCGTTTATAGGCTTGTATTTTTTTTTCATCGTTGAAGTAGATAAACATATTTCTTGAAAATATAATATCAAACATTCCTATTTGATAAATTTTATCATCAAATAAATTACATTGTAAAAATGTAACATATTTATATAGTTCTTTTTTTACAATATAAGTATCATTACTATTTGTAAAATATTTTTCTAACAATGCTTTAGGTAAAAATTTTATACTTCGTTTAGTGTAAGAAGAATTCTTTGCCTTTTGGATAATACTACCGCTAATATCAATACCGACAACTTGAAAGTTTGTTATGCCCATCTCTAAAGCAAGTATAGCTATGCTAAATGCCTCTTCTCCGGAAGAACAAGGTGCACTTAAAATTGAAAGTGCAGGGCTATTTTTGTGCTGAGTTAAGGCTTCTTCTAGTTGCCCTTTTTCTCTAAAAAAGTAAGTTTCATGAATTGTAACACTATCAACAAGAGTTTTAAAAAGAATTTCATCCTGTTTTATTTTTCTTAAAAGCTCTCCAAAAGAAGATATATTATTTCTTTCACACAAAATAATTATATGATTTTGAACTAAAACTTTACTTTTTTGTAGTGCTATACCAGAATATTGTTCAATATAGGCGTAGAGAGGTTCTATCTCGTGGGTATCAACGATTATACTTTTTGATACTGGCTGATTACTAGTAGTTTCTAACTTGTTTTTAAAAAGAAATCTAAGCATGCTGTAAATACTCAATAATTTTATGAAGATGCATGACATCTAAGTGTTTGTTTAATATATATGCTTGTTTTGGCATCCCGTAAACAACTGCACTCTCTTGACTTTCTGCGATGCAGTAAGCTCCGGTATTATACAATTCTAGCATTCCTCTAGCCCCATCATCACCTATACCAGTCAATAGTATAGCAATAAGGGAGGTGCCAGAAAGTAGGTTTTTTGCAGAATAAAAGAGAGTATTAACACTAGGGGAATAAATATCTTCGTTATTTGATTTTACTAAATATAAGGCATTATTCTGCATAATTAACTCCATAGAAATTGCACAAATATAAATATTTCCTTGTATGATTTTAAGTTTATCCTTAGCAAGAATCACTGGTAAAGAGCAATTTTCTTGCATTTGCGTAGCAAAACTTGCTACTACATTGCTATTCATATGTTGAGATATAATTATGCTATAGTTCATACTCTCGCTTAAGGACAAGAGTAGTTTCCTTAAATGTCCGGGACCACCGGTAGAAGCACCGATAAGAACAATTTTGTTTTTACGCACTAGCTTTTAAAACTTGAAAGTTGTTTATTTAACTCTTCCATAATTCCATTTTGATGCTCTGCTGCAGAAGCAATCTCCTCAACACTTCTGGCATTGAGTATTGAAGTATCATTGAGTTGGGACATATTTTTAGAGATATCAATAACTCTTGCTTTTAGTTTATCTACCGCTTGAGAACTCTCTTGTGCCATTTGTTTTGATTGTGCTATTGCATTCATAACTCCATCAACACTTTCTTCGACATCACCAGCTTGTTGGGCCGCAACAGATATATCCTTTGCATTTTCTTGCATATTTTCACTTGCATCATCTACAGCTTGGGTAACTACATTTATTGTAGCATTTATCTCTGTTAAGCTTTTTTGTGTTCGCTCTGCTAACTTTCTTACTTCATCAGCAACCACGGCAAATCCACGACCATGTTCACCTGCTCGAGCAGCCTCTATAGCTGCGTTAAGTGAGAGAAGATTTGTCTGTTCTGCAATATCTCCTATGAGCTCAAGGATACTTTTTACATCATTTGTACTCTCTTTAAGTTCTTGCATTTTAATTGCTAGTTCTTCTTCTTTTACGCTTGATTCTTTTACACTTCTTATAAGTGTATTTATTTTCTGTGTTGTCTCGCTTAAAGATTTAAATGATTTATCTGAGATTATTTGCATTTGAGTTACTTTATCGTCAACAAATTCAGCCTCTTCAG
>NZ_JAEMVA010000077.1 GCF_029215955.1 Sulfurimonas sp. SAG-AH-194-I05 | reverse complement strand
GTGAATTATGGCTGCAAAGAAGCAGGAATAAATATAAATACTTTAATTCCAAAAGCGAAAATAAAAGCTTTTACAGCAGCTTGTAACAATATGTCAATATTAGGTTTAAATTCTCGACATGGATTAACAAGTTATGGGGAGGCACCAAAAAATGTAATAAAAGATCTTGAAGAAGCAGTTTTTACAGTTTTATGTTTAAGTAAAAACTTTCTAATTGAATATATTAAAGTAGTGCATAATATTACATATAAAGGTAAAAAGTGTAATGTTGAAAATTATGGGGCAAGGGTATTCTCCCATTATTCAAAAGAAGATTATGATAAGTTGAGTAGACTAGACTTTATTAGTGCGTCTGAAAAAAATGACTCTTGAAGTCTGTTTTTCAACCTAAAAGACTGTGCAATAGAGAATATGGATTAAAAAATCTACTGTGCAGTAAATTGTGCAATAACATTAACATTTTATGCTTATTATGACAATAAAAGGCTCTGATAATGCTTCTTGAAGAGAGTGTTTTAGTGAAAAATAAAGTGCTTGAATGAACGTGTGTAAGGTCTGTAGAGGATATTCTTGGAAATAATTTAAATTTTGGCTGGTTGGATTTTGAATCCGCTATGTATACCATTCCATCACTCTGGCGTATAGTAAATATACTGGAATTATAATCACTCTTTACTTAAAAGTAAATACTATTTAGTCGATAATATCATATGGAATTAAAGTTGCTAGTACTTTAATAATAATTTTTTATTTAAAGCACAGTAAATTGCTTTAAACGGAGGTGTTTTATGCGAGTCACACAAAGTATGTACTATAAAAATATGTATGGTACAACCAGCTCTCAACTACAAACAAAACTTTTTGATGTAAACAAGCAAATAGCCTCTGGTGTCAAAATGCAGTATGCGTATGAGGATGTAACTAGTTTTTCTGAAACTATGCGACTTGATAATGAAATAAACATTTTAGGTCAGGTGAAAAAAAGTGTAGATAGTGGGTATAAGGTTTCTAATCAAACAGATACTGTCCTTAATGATTTTGAATCAAGCATAGAAAGAGCAAAGGTTCTTCTTATTCAAGCGGCAAGTGATGTTCAAAGTGAATCATCCACAGATGCTATAGCAAAAGAATTGCGAGGGATAGAAAAAAATTTAAAAAATTTAGCAAATACCTCTATTAATGGAAAATTTCTTTTTTCTGGTTCTGCTATTGATACGAAACCAATTAGAGATGATGGTATATACATGGGAAATGCAGCTTCTTTAAACTCATTCTTAGGCGCAGGTATAAGTCAAAAATATAACTTGTCTGGTGCAGAATTATTTTTAGGGGAAGAAAGTTCAGTAAAACGAGAAATAACATCAAATGTACCTCAGTATAATTTAAGTAGTAAATATCCAAAATTTTCAGATGCTAGTAGTGATCTAAATGGAACTATTAAGGCGATTACTACTACTGATAGTATTCGTGATTTAATGGGTGATATTGATGATGTTGTAAATAAAAATGCACATTTTTATATTCGAGGAGTTCAGAGTAATGGAACATCTTTTAATAAACAAATTACTATGAATGACTCTCAAAAAGTGAGTGAACTTTTGGAGCAAATTGGTAATGCTTATGGTAATACCGCAAGTATAGATGTTGTAAATGTTTCTATGAATAATTCTGGAGAAATAGTTATTCAAGATAAGCTTAAAGGTTCTAGTAAATTAGAATTTCACATGGTTGGAGCAATTGATTTTAATCAAGATATCACAAGTGATTTAGCTGATGTAAATAATCAAATTTATGGTGTACAACGAGGTGAAATAGAAAATTTAGCAGGTGGAGAAACTAACTTTGATAAAATAATTAACAAAACAAGTGATGTTGCACATTCGAAGCTTTATGTTAAAAGCTTTGTACAATCATCGTATGATGTTGTTCCCAAACCACAAGGGCAACTACAAAGTGTTCTGTTTTCTATGACACCGGGAGTGAGTGCTGGTAGCCTAGATTTAGTGGTTAAAGATAAGAATGGTGGATCTAATTCATACTCTCAAGCATTTACCATTGATGCAAATACAACATATACAAATTTAAAAAATCAAATAGAAAGTGATGGTGATTTTACTGTTGAAATAGTCGGAGATAGTTTAAAACTAACTGCAAATACAAGAGGTTTAACCAAGAGTGTATCAATCCAAACAGCATTGGTAAATACAGGTGGTGCTATTTCAATAGCATCAAGTACTCAAACAAGTATTCCAGCTACAGATATTGATGCATTGTTTTATGATACTACAAAGTTTACTAAAAGTGGTGCTCTTGTATCTTCTAGTATTTCTCAAATTATTACAGATACAAATGCTTTTGCAACACCATCAACGAAAATATCTGAAGTAGCAGATTTATCACAAATAACAGCTGGCACTTTAGATGGAACAGTATTTTCTTTGTCTGGAGTTGATATTAATGGTTCAGTCTATACGGCAGAAATTAATTTTAAAAATACTGCAAATGGTGGTTCTACCTTTTCTATAGATACGAATGCTGATGGTATAGTGGATAAGACTTTTGATATATTTGATATGGGAAATCCAAGGGTTGCAGTTAATGCAGATGATATGACATACCAACAACTGATGGATGTTACGAATATGATTGTAGCAAATAATTTACCTGCAAATAGTAATACACTAGGCGATGATACACAAGAAGTTCTTGATTATGACAAGGCGATAAAGGAATCACAAAATCTAGGAAGTACTTTCTTGAGTTATGATGGGAAAATTCAATTTAAAGATACCTTTAATACTGCTAGTAAGGTTGAAATTTCTTTATATGATAAAGAAGCAGGGGACTTTGGATCGAGTTTAAATGCCTCTGTAATGACTTTTAACGCAAATAACGCATTAGCAATAAGTGATGCAAAAACAGATTTTTTTAAGGAGTTTGATGCTTTAATTGATTCAGTTGAAAACTATAAAATGCATCCAGATACTAATGGTAATAGTAAAAGAGACTTAGGTATTCAAAATGGGATAACAGTTTTAGATAATTTAAGAAAACATGTAAGTCGGGCACATTCTACAGTTGGTACACAGTCCGGATCATTAATAAATTCATTAGAAAGAACGCAAGTACTAGAAATTAGTACTATGACACTTCGCTCATCTGTAATAGATACAGATATAGCAGAAGCTTCTTTAACCTTAACACAACTTTCTTTTAACTATGAGGCGATGCTTTCAACTGTAGGTAAAGTTTCAAAACTTAGTCTCGTTAATTACTTATAAATTTTCTTTTATATACCTTTTGAGGGTATATATTGTCAGAATATTCCATCCATGGAACAATTTTGGCTATACTTCATTTTCATATCAATTATTTAACTTTAAAGGTAATGTCGTTTGAGAGATACTATTTTAATCATAGTTTTTAGTGTATTAGTGTATTTAGGTTTTGCTACTATTTTTGGCAATAGTGGTCTTATGGGTAGCTATGGTAGTATATTTGCAATTTATAATCATGCCTATTTTGGATATATATCTTTTGTATACCTTCTTGTTTTAATATATCCTTTGTATCTAGTTTATAAGGACTTTTCATTTAATTTTCGACGAGCAGAATTAAGTGTAGCTGTATTTTTATCATTTTTCTCTTTGCTTTTAGCGCAGTCTATGCTTATAGAAAATGAATACAGAGGCAAGTTCGCAGGTGATTTTGTAGACTTTCTTTCTCCTTTTATTGGTATATTTGGTGTATGGATATTTTGGTTTATTATTACCTCTTTATCTGTAATAATATTTGCTGATAAAAGTACACAAGAAATAGCATCAACAATGCTAAAATATAGTAAATCTTTACTTTCTCCAAAGGATGAGAAAGAAAAAAAAGAGGAAATAAA
>NZ_JAEMVA010000076.1 GCF_029215955.1 Sulfurimonas sp. SAG-AH-194-I05 | reverse complement strand
TCTTTTAGAGAGTCTAAGTATAGATGATGCCGATAAAAGAATCATAGATGCAAAGATCAAAAAATCCAAAGAGTGTTACGAGTTCATCACTAAACCCTATGAGAGCAAAAAAAGTGATGCTCTGTTACTAAAAGACTTAGAAAGAGCGATAGACTGGAAAAGATACACTACTGTTACATATAAAGTTGGGAATGAACTACAAACTCATGAGGTCAAACCTTACAAGATAGTCTTTATGAATGAAAACTTTTATCTTGCATGTGAACATACAAATGAAGAGTACCTTTTTACTACTTTTAGATTGTCTCAGATAGAGAGTGTTAAACTCTCTACAAAAACATTTCATATCAACTACGATATAAATGATTTTATAAAGCAGATGCAAACACCATGGTCTAAATACACTCCAAACTTTAAAACTCATCTCATAGATGTAGTGGTAAAAGTAGATGAAACAAAGGCTAGGTTTTTCAAGGCTAAAAAGTTTTTACCTTCTCAAAAGATAATAGAAACAAAAGAAGATGGAAGCTTACTACTTTCTTTTAAAGTTACTCAGGAGATGGAGATGGAAGAACTTATTAAAAAGTGGGTTCCTTATATGAAAGTTATAGAGCCTTTGTCTTTGAAGCAGAAGATTGAAGATGATTTAAAACAGTATTTAAACATATAAAGGTAGAATAATACTATGCAATGGAAGAAACATAAACAGAAGCTCAAGCACCTGTTGTTATATCTGCAAGTCGTGCAACAGTATACTACTTCAATAAGTCAAGACAACATTTAAAAATTTCTTATTCACCTCTAATCCTGATTGATTTGTAAAGTTACCTTTGGTTAATCCCTTAACTTAATGGCGGTGGTGGGGGGGGGGGAGATGTTGATGCCACAATTCATAGAGCGTATGTAGTATTTGTATTTTTTTCCAAAGAGAATTTAGGTATCTTTAAAGAAAATAATAAGATAGTAGAAAACTAGTAATTTAATCTATTTTCTAAGTCCATTTTTAACATGAATATACTAGATTTATCTATTGTGCTATAATACACTTATACATCACTATGTAAAGGAGTGTTTATGCATAGACTTAATTTAACTATCGATGAAGCCTTATATGAGAAAGCAAGAGCATCTAGCTTTTTAGAAAATAAATCTATTTCACAAATGATTAGAGAAAGTTTAAGTGAATATTTAAGTAAAGACAAAAGTAAGGTAGCACAAAGAGAATTACTTTTAGAAGCAGATAATGAAGTGGAAGTTTTAGCAATCTTAAAAGATGATACATTTTCAACTCAAGATGACTTTGCTGAAAAATTTAATTTATGAAAATTTCTTATTCAAAAACATTTGAAAAGAAATTTTCTACTTATCAGAAAAAGTTACAAGTAAAAATATTTGAGGCAATTAATAATATTCCAAATGGGGATATTAAGAAAATGTCTGGCAATGACATTCCTCCAATCTATAGACTCCGTATTTCAAAATATAGAATCTTATTTCATATGAATGAAGAAGTAATTCAAATATTAAAAGTCGATACACGAGGTGATATTTATAAATAATAAATTATTTCAGTCCGTACTAAGTCCGTGAGAGATTATTTAATTTAAGATATCATGATGAAATATGATAAGGTAAAATTTTATAATTTTCCCTAGAATAGGGATTTTAAAGCGATTTGATAAACTTTAAGAAAGTATGAGAAATTGGTTTTAATCGACTGTTAATCACTTGGTCATTAACTAAATATTACATAGAATACTATATCTCGCCCTCCTCTCAAAAAAACCTATATACTATCCACCACCGCACGCATAGCCTCTTTCTTATTCTCAATATATAAAGCAATTGCTTCTTCAATTACATTATCTACTGTATCATTAATACCTAGTTTAAGTAGCATACTAATCTTCTTTTTAGCATCTTCTTTTAACTCTATACAATCCTTATCAAGTAATTCCAAATAATCAGTATGGAGTTTATCTATATACCAAGCAACTTGATCACCTTTTTTTGCAAACTCTCTTTTCTTATGCAGTGCTGACTTTGCATATAGTGTATTATAAAGTTCTGCTCCGATTGTTACACGTTTTGTATCTAAAGTAGACATTATGTTTCTCCTTTTTAGTTGTAAATGATTATTTTAGTTATAGAATTGCATTTATATATTTTAGTATCAATAGATAGTATTATGTATGCTTTATTTTCATTATTATCTTATATACTTCATTTAAATATCACTTTTTCTATTATAATGTATTTAATGCTTATTAGATATTAATATACTTTATAAATAGTAATTCTAACTAATTAATCTAATACTAGCATATATTTAGTAAATATATATTCATTATATGTATCATAGTATTCATTTATTGAATTACAACTATACTAATTAAAGTGTAATTTCATCGTAATGTCTTCATATAACATCAATAAAAATAAATAATTGATGATAACTTACTTGTGATAATGTAGTATTATCACAAGTAATATGCTAAAATATGTTTTTTCGTAAAGGAGTGTATAGCTTGATAAATATAGAAAGTATCCTTAATAAGGGACTAAAAGCCAATTCCATTAGCATTGACACAGGTAAAGGTATCCTTGGAGACTTGGAGTTTTGGGGAGGGAAATTTATGCATCATGTAAATAACTCTAAGCACTCAGATAATACTTTGAGGTCTTATGGTTTTATTATAAGAACTCTAATAGAGTATTTTAGAGATATAATAGCTTTAAAAGATACTATAGATAAGATAAGTGCTATCAATGCAACTATAATCAATGGATACTTATCTTACTTGGAAAATTATGCAGTGAATAAAGAATACGGAAGTATAGAGAAGAGAATTAGTATTCTCTTTCGATATACAGAAGATATAGTAAAGTGTAAGGATATAAAAGCATTTACAGAACTTCCTCTTGTACTTAGTGAGAGATACACTATAGATGAAGCAGAGGTGTTTGAATATATGATAAAAGAGTTTGCTTTGTATATGCAAAATGAAAACCTCAGTCCCAAAGAGATCAACAATCACTCTATACAAAACTATATAGTAAATGTAAGTACACTCTCTGCTACAACTATGCAGCAACGAAAAGCATCGCTACAATCTTTTCTATCATACATAGATAAAAGCACTCAAAAAGATTTTTTCAAGCAGTTTTACTGGGAGATGAAGAGTTATAAAACTACAAAGAAAAACAACAAGGTTCATAAGGGTGCATTTGATGAAAAGCTTTTAGAGAAGCTTATCTTTATACTCAAAGACTATCCCTTTAATATTAATACGTATAAACAAAAGGTTTATGCTAACAGTGAGTTTAGTGCCTGTAAAAATACACTTCTTATACTCATTATGCTTCATGGTGGGGCAAGAGCTTCAGAGGCTACACATATAAGATATGAAGATATACAAGAGATAGTTCGTGATGATGGTAAAAGACTTTATAAAATTGAGGTACTAGGGAAGGGGGATAAGAGTCGTTATATCTATATACTAAAAGAACATATTCACAAGCATATAGAACTTCTTCATACATTGAAAGGTTCAAACCCTTACATCAGTGGAAAAAAGAATACGCTTACACCTTTAAGGACCCAAAGCCTTTATTTATTTGCGGAGTATATATTTCTTTTACTGGGTGAGAAAAAAAGTGGACTACATATTTTTAGGCATCATTTTGCGAGTAGTTTTGCTGAGAAGAATGGAAATATCAAGTTACTTCAAGATATGTTAGGGCATTCTAATATTACTACTACTATGATTTATTCTGATGTTCGGGAGGTTGCTAAGATTGATGCTGTGTAGGAGCTTGCCTGCCTTTAAAAAAACTTTCACTACACTTAGCCCTTAAGTCTGTTGACTTTTCTCGTGGCGTAATATGTTTATTTTAATTATCTATTGGCAATATTTTCCTGTAACTGATGAAAGTCTAGCAACTACTATTGATATCTTTATATCTGGTTTGTTTTTAATAACTTAAGTATCTTCATCAAGTAGTGAATTTCATTTATGATTTATCAAATTTATTTTTATCTAAATTTTATGCCAGCATTATCT
>NZ_JAEMVA010000075.1 GCF_029215955.1 Sulfurimonas sp. SAG-AH-194-I05 | reverse complement strand
GAAGGGTGATGTAAAAATATCTTTAGCTACAGTTAAAAAAATTTCTTCTTTATTTTTAAAATGATTATACAAAGCGCTCTCTCGTATGCCAACCTTAGAAGCTATCTTTCTTACACTGGATCCTTTATACCCTAGTTCTGAGAAGAGGGCTTTAGACTCCTTTAATATTCTTAATTTCGTTCCATTTGTTTTCTTAAGTTCTGTTGTATCAGTCATAGTGTGCCTTTTTGTAAATAGTAACAATTGTTAATAAGATTGAAAGTATACATGAACATTCGTTAATACCTATTTACCATATAGTGAACAGTTGTTCTTGTATTTATTTTATATAGTTAACACATGTTCACAACAATATTAAAATTACTTTTAAAGAAATATTTGAGTAGAATTGCATTAGGTATAACGGATAGTAACTTGATACAAATCAAGAGGAAAGTCCGAGCTGCTGTAAGACAGTGTTCCATTTAACGAATGGCCGTAGTAATGCGAGGGAAAGTGCAACAGAGATTAGACTTCTATCAGTAATGATAGTAAAGGTGAAAAGGTGGAGTAAGAGCCCACCAGTCTTTATAGTAATATAGAGAGCTTGTAAACCCAACATGGCAGCAAGAAACAGATGGTCAGCGTCTTACAATGCTACTGTTTCGCTAGAGGTATGACGTGAGTCATACAGTAGATTAATTACTATCACTACAAAACTCGGCTTACGTTATGCCTATTCTCTTCTCTAATATTTTTTAATATCAAGTCTTCATAGTTTTATAACTTTCTTCGAATCTGTTAAAGTTAAGTTATAATTTCATCTATATATTATAAAGGTTATTTTCTTGCAAAAAAATTCAGTCGAAACACAAAAATTTATTTTAAAATTTTTTCCAGAAATCATGATAAAAGGTTCTTCTGCTAAACGTCAAATGGTAGGGCAGTTGTATAATAACCTTATTGCTATTTTGACCAAAATTAATTCAGAAGTTATAATAAAAAAACATTCAGATAAACTAGAAGTATTTACGCCAATCATTGTTTTAGATGAAGTAAAACAAAAACTTTTAGATACTTCAGGGATTGAGCAAGTTCTTGAAGTTTTACAGTTTGATGCTATGGATACTATAGAAAAAATAAAAATAAAAGTTGGTGAGCTTGTTATAGATAGCCTTAAAGGTAAAACATTTGCAGTACGAGTGAAACGTACAGGAAAGCATTCCTTTACATCTCTAGATATAGAAAAAACTGTTGGTGGATATTTATTAGCACATTCTAAAGCAAAAGGGGTACAGTTAAAAAACCCTGAAATAACTGTTCAAATGGAAGTGATGGAAAAACAATTAAATTTCATCTCTGCAAGATACAAAGGACTTAGTGGTTTTCCTATCGGTACGCAAGGTGATATTCTTTCATTAATGTCAGGTGGTTTTGATTCAACTGTAGCTTCTTACCTTACTATGAAGAGGGGTATTAAAACACATTTTGTATTTTTCAACCTGGGGGGCATAGCACATGAAATTGGTGTAAAGCAAGTAGCTTTTTATTTATGGTCAAAATTTGGATCTTCTCACAAAGTGAAATTTATTTCCGTTCCTTTTGATGATGTTCTCACAGAAATATTTCGTTCAACCCCACCAACCTATATGGGAGTGGTTTTAAAACGACTTATGCTTATGGCATCTGAAAAAATAGCAGATGAACTTGAAATAGATGCTTTACTAACTGGGGAGAGTGTTGCACAAGTGTCAAGTCAAACACTACGGAACCTTGCATTAATAGATGAAGTAAGTAATAAACTTATACTTCGCCCACTTTCTACTATGAATAAACCAGAAATAATATCTATTGCAAATGACATTGGTACGCGTCAATTTGCAGAAAGTATGCCTGAGTACTGTGGCGTAATTTCTCAAAATCCTATTATTTATGGTTCTTTTAAACGTATGGAAAAAGTAGCTAAAAAATTTGATTATGAAGTTTTAAACAAAGCTGTCGAAGATGCTAAACATATTTATGTACATGACATTATAGATGATATCAAAAACTTAGATGCTGTTGAAGTTGTAAGTGAGTTAAAGCAGGGTGATTTTATTGTAATAGACATTCGAGAAGAAGATGAATGCATTGAAACTTCATGTGAAAGTATAAAAATACCCTTTCACAAACTTAAATCTGAGTTTCCTAAACTCGATAAAGAAAAAGACTACTTACTTTACTGTGAAAAGGGTGTTATGAGTCAACTTCATGCGCAGTACCTTAGAGATGAATATAAATGTGAGAATGTTAAAGTTTATAGACCTATTAAATAGGTATTAATTAATATTAAATTTATTATGAAATATTTATTCTATATATTATTAGCTATTACTACTTCTTTTGGAAATGAGGCTAATGTTGTTGTATTTATGTACCACCATTTTGGAGAAAGTAAATATCCTTCAACTAACACGCGTTTAGAACAGTTTCAAAACCATCTTGATTACCTTGATAAAAACAACTATCATGTGTGGCCTCTTTCTAAGGTTATTCATTATGTTAAAAATAAATATTCTCTACCAGATAAGACCGTTTCTCTTACTATTGATGATGCTTACATCACTATATATAAGCATGCATATCCTATGCTAAAAGAGAAGGGTTATCCTTTTACAGTATTTGTGAATACAAACGCCATAGGTGAAAAATCTATACAGTATATGAGCTGGAACCACATGCGAGAAATGAAGACCCATGGTGCAGAATTTTTAAACCATTCGCATACACATGCTTATTTAGTTGCTAAAGGTGAGCAAACAAAAGAAGAGTCGCAAATTCAAATAAAATTTGAACTTGAGAGTGCGCAAGCAATTTTACAAAAAGAATTAGGAAGTGGAACAAATGAACGACCAAAACTACTATCTTACCCATTTGGTGAATTCACGCAAGATAGTGCTACATACATTGAAAGCTTGGGTTATGTAGGAGTAGGGCAAATATCTGGAGTAGTGGGTTACAACACTGATTTAAAAAGAGTTCCCCGTTTTGCTATGGCTGAAAAATTTGCCAATATGGAGAGTTTTGTTCTAAAACTAAATACAGTTGCCCTACCTTTAAAATCTACTGCACCGTGGGACACCAAAGTAATTCAAAATCCACCAAAGCTAACCATAGAACTAAAGAAACCAATAAAAAAACTTGGATGCTATACATCCAATGGTAAAAGAATTAATGTTAAATGGTTGTCTTCTACAAGGTTTGAAGTCCAAGCTACGAAACCTTTGAGTGGACCAAGAGATAGATACACATGTACGGCACCTAGTAATAATGGCAAATGGTATTGGTATAGTCATTTGTGGATTTTGGATTAAGAACTACTATTTTTCAATAGAATTTACATTATGTTAACCAATTACTATGTTGCACGATCTGTTTACTATTTATATGCATAATACAAACAACTTAATTGCAGTCAAAAAAATATTAATTATGGAGTTAGAACATTGAGTACAAGAAAAGATAAGTTAATAAGTGATATTGAACAATTGTTAAACACTTACGATAATGTAAACAACACTTCAATAAACCCTGCCTTACTGGAGTTTATGAATGAAGAAACTCTAGTAAACATCATTGAGTCTTTGCTAAGTCAAAAAGAAGATGCTATGGATACCGATATAGAATGGCTGGAAACATTTAAGAAAGAAAATCATTGACTACTAAAATTTAAAACTACATTGCTTTTATTTTTTTTTAAGCATTAGTCTACTATAATTTCGGCTCAGTTAAACAAGCTTTAACTAGTTAAGTGGCCCCGTCGTCTAGCGGTTAGGATCCATGGTTTTCATCCATGTCACAGGAGTTCAATTCTCCTCGGGGTCACCACTTACTTTACTCAGAAATTACTCTAAATATCTTTAACTTACCACTTTCAAAGTATTCGGTATATGTGCCTTTTTTAAGATTCGTACCACATTGTAAATTTATGTTAGAAGCTTCCTCTTTTGTATACTCTATATTAGCACTGCTTTTCTTAACTACTATTTGTTTTGTGTCATTGTTATTAGCACTGAGTCCTACTACTGTTAATAAACCTACTATAAACATTTTT
>NZ_JAEMVA010000074.1 GCF_029215955.1 Sulfurimonas sp. SAG-AH-194-I05 | reverse complement strand
ATACTCAATGTTGTTGTTATCGCATTTCTCACACTACTTGAAATGTTGATACCATTATTTGGATCGCCATCATCATCAAGAGATTGCAAAAACTGAGCAATATTACTCACTGCTGTCGTAGTAACTCCTCTAGCAACTCCTGCTATATCAGATGGCAAAACCTTTCCATCTGAAGGAATACTTGAAATGCTACCAATAGTAGCATTTCCGATTTTAAATGTTACTGTTTCACCTGATATATATGTAAATGCGCCACCAGCACCAGTGACACCACTTTGCGTAGCTGTTGCATACGATGCTCCAACAACAGCACTATCTAAAAAATATGCTGTACTAACTCCAGCAGTTGACGAACTACCGCCACTAGAACATCCTGCTAAGAGAAAAAGCGTTGCCGTTGGCAAAGCTATTCTTAAATATTTTCTCACCATTTCTACTCCCTTATTTTTTATCAACTATTCAATAACTCAATATTAGTTAAATACAACTTAAAAATAAATAAAAGTAAATAACTCTATTTAACGAATTACTATTATAAAAATAACTAAATTACTTTTCAACTTCTTTAGCTATAATATCTCTAAAAAAAGAGATTCTATGTTAATAACACGTGCGAGTGAATATGCTATTCTCTCTTTAATTGTTCTATCAAAAGCAACAACGCCTATGGACAGTGAAACACTCTCACGTGAGCTTTCTATTTCAAAGAGCTTTTTAGCAAAAATTCTTCAAGCATTAGCAAAAAAAAATATCCTAAAATCTTTTAAAGGTGTTCATGGTGGTTTTGTTCTTCATATGAAAGCTCAAGATATCAGTATGTTAGAAGTTATGTCTGCTGTTGAGGGTAAAGCTCCTGCTGTTTTTGAATGTGCACCTTCGAGAGAAGATTGCCCATCCGACAGAGCAAATATTTGTACTATATGGCCTTTTCTCAATAAGCTTCAAGGTAAAATAGACCTCTTTTTACAAGACTTAACACTTGCCGATATTTTAGAGTAACGCTTTGGCAAGAAGACCAACCCTTAAACAACAAGTAGGAATAACACTTAATTTTCTTTTAGGTCAAAAAGACCTAAGTGTTGTTATTTTTGTAATGGCTATTTTAGCTATTATCATTGTTCCCCTACCCGCTGCTGTATTAGACATTCTTTTAACTGTATCTATGGCTATGGCTGTTTTAATTTTACTTATTTCACTGTATGTTCCTAAACCTACAGACTTAACAACCTTCCCTACTTTAATTCTAATCATTACTCTCTTTAGGCTTTCGCTTAACATCGCTACAACGAGAATGATTTTAAGCAATGGTCATAATGGCGAGGAAGGGATGAGTAGTATCATTACAAGTTTTGGAGACTTTGTTGTTGGTGGTAACTTTGTTATTGGTATTATCGTTTTCGCAATTTTAGTTTTGATTAACTTTATGGTTATTACCAAAGGTTCCACAAGAGTTGCAGAGGTTGCTGCAAGATTTACACTCGACTCAATGCCGGGTAAACAAATGGCAGTCGATGCGGACCTTAATGCAGGACTCATAGATGATGCAGAAGCAAAACAAAGACGTGCAGAAATACTTCAAGATGCCAACTTTTATGGAGCAATGGACGGTTCTTCTAAGTTTGTTAAAGGTGACGCGGTTGCTGGTATTATTATTACCCTTATTAACATTATTGGTGGTTTTTTAATCGGTGTTTTTCAACATGATATGGACGTGGGAGCGAGTGCTTCTACTTTTACACTCTTAACTATTGGTGATGGTCTTGTTGGACAAATTCCAGCTCTTATTATGTCAACTGCTACTGGTATTATGATTACACGTTCATCTGGTGATGGAGACAACTTTGCTGAGGGTACCATTAATCAAATGATGGGAAATTCAAAAATCATGATGATTGTTGGTTTCATTATGATTTTATTTGCAATGGTTCCAGGACTTCCAACAGCTTCTATGGGTTTTGTTGGTGTAATGTTTGCAGGACTTGGTTGGTCAATATATAAGTATGATAAGGGTGAGTTTACTATTTTAGATGTAGGGGATGAGTTTACACCCAAAACCCCTGAAGAAAAAAAGCAAGAAAAAGAACAACAAACTGCAGCCGCTACAAAACCAAAAAAGACAAATGAAGAAATAGCTAAAGAAGAAGAAGCTGCCCTTGAAGATATTTTAAAAGTTGAAATGCTTGAACTTACACTTGGTTATCAGCTCATCCGTCTAGCGGACAGTTCACAAGGTGGAGATTTACTTGAGAGAATCAGGTCTATGCGTAGAAAAATCGCAAGTGATTTTGGTTTTTTAATGCCTCAAGTCCGTATACGAGATAACCTTCACCTTCAACCTCAAGAGTATCAAATTTTACTCAAAGGTATTTCTATAGGCGATGGAAAAATCATTCCTGATAAGTTTTTAGCAATGGACAGCGGTATGGCAACAGGTGAACTCAATGGAGAGGCAACAAAAGAACCTGCATTTGGTCTTGATGCCATGTGGATTTATGCAGATGAAAAAGAATTTGCGATAGAAAATGGCTATACAGTTGTGGATCCAGCTACTGTGATTTCAACGCATATGAGCGAACTTGTTAAACGTAATGCAGAAGACTTATTAACACGTCAAGAAGTACAAGTTCTTATGGATAAAATCAAGGCTGACTTTCCTGTTATCGTAGATGATGTTCTTAAAGTTGCACCGATTGGTCTTATTCAACGTGTTCTTAAGGCTCTTTTACACGAAAAAATTCCACTTAAAGATATGTTAAGTATTTTAGAGACTATTGCAGATGTGGCAGAATTTACGAAGAACGTAGATGTTTTAACAGAACAAGTTCGGGCAAAACTATCTCGTGTTATCACACAAATGTATGCAAGTGAAGATGGGGTCATTCGTCTATTAACGTTTGACACAAATTCCGAGCAAATGATGCTTGAGAAGTCTCATGAGAAAGATGGAACACGAAACTTAATGCTCAACGTAGGTGAAATAAATGCACTCATACAAGCAACAAGTGCAAAAGCAGCTGAACTCTTACAAAAAGGAGTTTCACCGGTTGTTGTTATAGTAGATCCACAATTACGACGTGGTGTAGCAGAAATTTTTGAGCGATTTTCCCTTGATGTTATAACGCTTTCACATGCTGAGATAGATTCAAGTGCGACATTTGAAGTAATGGGCTCCATAGTTATAGAATAAAATAAATTACAAAAAAGGTAAAAAATGCAAGAAAGAATCCATCATTTATCACACATAGACCTCGATGGTTATAGTTGTCAGTTTGTCATGCAATACACTCCATATACTATTACAAACTATAATGCAAATTATGGAGCGGAAGTTAAATCTAAGCTTGACATAATTTTAGAAAATATCAAAGAAGAAAATGTAAGTGCTATGATTCTCATAACTGACTTAAACCTCACAGCAGATGAAGCAAGATGGCTTACAACCCAAGTTTATAAAATGACAAGTAACAAACAAGATGTAATAATTACACTTCTTGACCATCACGGAAGTGGTGCTGAGAGTGCAAAAAAGCATGACTGGTACTACCTTGATGAATCACGTTGTGCTACAAAGATTGTCTATGACTATGTAAAAGAGCATTTTGAATTTGATGAACCTTCATGGATGGAACAATATGTTAACACAGTAAATGCAGTTGACTTATGGAAGCAAGAAGAAGTTGCAAACTTTGAACTTGGAAAAGTTTGTATGCGTCTTGTAACTGAAACACGAGAGCTTAACCGTGTAATGTTTGCCGACGAAGACAGTAACTACAAACTCACACTTTTAAAAGAGGCAACGCAATACCTCCAAAAAGAAAATGCACCTATAGCTTTAGATGAAAATATCCATGCTATTAAAAAGAACTTTTTTCGTGATGGAGATGACAACACTTTAGATAACCTCGCTACAAAATACGTAGTAAAACTTCTTGGTGCTAAACGTGCTACACATACTATTTACTACAAAGGTTATAAAGGCTATTTAAGTTATGGCGTTGGTAATACTTCTATTGTAGGAAATGGTTTCTTACTTGCCTACCCTGAGTATGATTTCATAGTTGATGTAAGTTATAGAGGGGCGATGAGCTTACGTGCGAACTATAAAGTAAGTGTTGCTCAAATTGCTAAAGAATGGGCTGGTGGTGGTGGACATCCAAATGCATCCGGTGGAAGAATCATGGGCTTTAAAGAACAGTACCGCTACGACAAAGTAAAACAACAAATAGAATTTTTAATTAGTGATA
>NZ_JAEMVA010000073.1 GCF_029215955.1 Sulfurimonas sp. SAG-AH-194-I05 | reverse complement strand
AAGAAAAGAAAAAATTATATAAAAATAATTCATATACATGACTTCACCTACTTCATTTAATCCTATCATTCCACTCAATACTTTGATGACATCATCCCATTCTTTTGCCCTAAAAAAGATCATAGTGATATTTACAAAATTAAATGTAATAAACCACGCTAAAAATTGATTCATCTTAATTTTTCTTTTTTTCCAATAATGGTTAGTTATTAATCCAAGACCATGAAGCCCACCGAATACTATAAATAACCAAGATGCACCATGCCAAAGACCTGCTATAGAAAATGTTACAACTGTGGCAAACATTGCTTTATGAAATGTCAATTTATCAAATGAACGAACAAGAGGTGTGTAAATATAAATTGTAATAAAATTAGACAAAGTGATATGCCATCTTTGCCAAAAATCAATCATTCCAGTAGCTTTATAAGGACTATTAAAGTTAATTGGTAGTTTTATATTAAATAGAAGTGCAGCACCAATTGCCATATCGGTATAACCACTAAAATCAAAATATAATTGAAATGTATAAGATAAACTTGTAACCCAAGCTTCAAATAAATTTAAAGTAGTTGATACATCAAACCCTTGTGTTGCCCAAACAGCAAAAGTATCTGCTATGACGACTTTCTTAAATAAACCAATTGAAAAGATAAAAAGTCCCATAGCTATATTTTTATAGTTTTTCACTTTATTCTTAACACTAGAAAACTGAGGCATCATTTCTTTATGATGAACAATTGGACCTGCTATTAACTGCGGAAAAAATGTTACAAATATTGTGTAATCTAAAAAGTTCTTTTCTTTTACTAAGCCTTCATAGCTGTCTATTAAAAATGCAATTTGCTGAAGTGTAAAGAAACTAATGGCTAAAGGTAAAGCTAAATGTAATAATTCAATGTCAGAATCAAATACAGAGTTAGTATTAGATATAAAAAAGTCCATATATTTAAAATATACTAATAATCCAATATTAAATAGCAAACCTATTTGAAGTAATGATTTCTTTGAAAAATATTTCTTTTTCGATTCATCATATTCAATCATAATATTTGTAATCGTATAATTAAATAATATAGACATAAGTATTAATGGTAAATACATAACATTCCACCAACTATAAAAGAATAAACTTGTAAATACAAGCCAAGCTTTTGAAGCAGTTGTTAGTCTTTTATGATTTAAATAAAAATACACAAAGAATGCTATTGGTAAAAAAGCAAAAATAAACTCATAACTATTAAATAACATTAAAAAGCACTCCCTCCAGTGATAGGTATATTAACCCCATTTATATAATCTGATTCCTTAGAAATTAACATTTCAATTATCGGTGTAATCTCATCGATATTAGCATTTCTTTTAAGTGGATGGTTATAGGCATTTAGTTCAACAAACTTTTCATTTATGTTATCCAGAAATTTTGTTTCAATCATTGAGGGTGATACAGCATTAATCTGAATATTTTTATTAGCATACTCACTTGCTAATGATTTAACTAACCCGAGCATAGCATACTTAATTGTTGTGTATTGGGTTAATGCTTTTGGAGGAACATTAATAACTACGCTTGACAACATAAGCACAATCTTACCCTGCTTTAACTTTGCCATTTTTGGTAAAAACCTATTTAGTATTAGTATTGTAGATTTTAAACTAATATTTATTTCGTTTTGAAAATTATCCCAAACAATATCTTTAAATCTAATATTTTCAAATTTCGGTGCTGCTAATTGTATAATCTTACTAGGAATACCGCAATTTAATTCGATTGTCTCAAGTAATTTATTTATCTCATCTTCTTTTGATAAATCTGCTTTTACTGTAACTAATTCATTATCAATATTTTTTGATAATTCTAATAATTGCTCATTGGAACTATTATAATGAGCAATTATTAAAGCTCCTTCTCTAATATTTTTAATTAAATTCAAACCTATATCGGATGAAGCACCAATAATTAATATAATATCTTTACTCATCCATCACTCCAACTTTTATAGTAGCCTTTGAAACTTTTTGATTCTCTTGATTAATGATAATAGCTTTAATCTCAATTTGCTTATATGCTTCATTTATATAAGTAATTTTCCCAGATACCTTCAATGTATCATCAATATAGACTGGTTTAGAAAACTGAATATCAATTCCTTGTAAAATACAATACTTGCCAGGAAGATATACACCAACTAATGTAGAATAAAATGAAGAAGTCAGTAATCCATAAACTACTCTATCTATAAAACCTTTTTCTTTCGCATATTCACGATCAATATGTAAAGGATTTATATCATTAGAAATATCCAAAAATTTATCCATCTTCGATACATCTATTTTAACCTCAAATGACTCTTCAAGTCCAATTCGTGTATCAGAAAACTTGTATTTATTCATAGATTATTTTAATTTTTTGACCATTAAATCAACCATAGCACCTACATCTTTTAATGCCATTAGCTCTCCAAGAGCAAATCTAATTTTAAACTCTTTTTCAATAGCACTCACTAAGTTAATATGATTTAAACTATCCCATTCTTTGACATCGTCTGAACTTGTTTTATCTTCAATAAGCATATCATCTTCATCAAATATATCTCTAAATATATCTTGAACTCCATTAAGCATTTCTTCTCTAGTCATTTTCAACCCCTATAAATTTATTTTTTATTTCGTAATTTGTAATATCAAGCGTCCAAACACTATCTTCATCATTTTGCTCCACTAAACTAAAGCCAAACTTTTCATATAAATCAGAGACCATACTATTCTTAGCACTTTTATAATAGTAACCTATTATTTCAGAAATACCTTTTTCTTTACACTTACTTACTAATGTATCAAGCATAGCAAATTCCATATCTCTTTTTAGAACTCTACAACTCATAAGCCATAAATCAATATGACAAGTTTTATTTTCAACTCTCCCTATAGATATTGCTATTAAGCCATTATCTCCATATTTATCAGTTAATTTTCCATAAATTTTTATATACTTATCACTTGAAACTATGTTGTCAATTTCTCCAGCTGTATATCTTTTTGTGGTTAAATTGAATTGATTGGTTTTATTTATCAGTTGCGTAATTCTATCTAAATACACTGAAGAAAAAGATTGAATTTCAGCAGTCATATGAAGTGAAACTAAAAACTCATCATAAGATTGAAATGTGGCTTGCTCATTTTCTCTTTTTTTATTATCTTCATAGTATTGATTTCTATTTATGTCATCATTCGATAATGATATTGGCTCAAAGTATCCATTCTTATCAATATAATCTATAAAATGAATAACATCATTCCCAACATCTGGGACTGAGATACTTGGAACATGAGAACTTACTATATCCCTTTCAACTGGGTTATCATCAATAAATACTAAACTATCTCTACCTATATTTATCTCTTGTGCTATTTCTATTATATTTTTGTGTTTAGGATCCCAGTTAGCCTTAAATGATGTAAAGTCTTCAAATTTCAATATCGTATCAGGATGAGTAAAGCCCTCTTTAGCATTCTTAAAATCATTTTTAGAACATACTGCAAGCGTGATACCTCTAGTTTTCAACTCTTGTGCATATTTTTGAAACGATGTGTAAGCCTCAGCAATGGCTGTTTCTGTTCCTATCTTAATTCCATAGAGACCATCATCACCTATAATACCACCCCAGCATGTATTATCCAAATCTAAAACTAAACATTTTTTAGATTTACCAAATATTGCATTTATAATCTTGCTTATATTAAACGACAACTCAGGGATAGCATCCATGCTTATCGCATATTTAGCTTGGTACCATAAAGATTTATCAAACCAATTTTTTAATCCAATATACGATGAAAGATAGTTGATATCATTAATATACAAGTTTTTCATCTCTCTTGCATTTTTTGCAAATTCTAAGTTAAGTTTATTTAAAAAGTATGTTTTACCGTGTCTGTCATAACAGTCTAAATTACCTAAACTTCTGTCAATAGGTAAATCAAAGTTATTTTGTATAATAGTACAATCATAGGTAGATAAAGAACTCCAAATAGATTTATATTTTTTTAGTTCATTGTCTAAAAGTATATTAACTTCATCTTCACTATCTTTCAAGTCAGGGTAGTTGATAATATTTAAATTTGTTGTGTGAATGTAAATAATCTCAGGGTTAAATGATTTCAACTCATCATTTCCAAACAAAGCATCTTCATAATACTTGTTATATTCAGATTCGTAAAATGAAGGTTTAATTCCATTCTTAAGTAAAAAAAGTTCTAAAATATTTTTCACTTCTGAGGTAGTTGAACCACCGAG
>NZ_JAEMVA010000072.1 GCF_029215955.1 Sulfurimonas sp. SAG-AH-194-I05 | reverse complement strand
ACAAAGTAGCTTCTGATACTTTCAGTTCTTTCGCTATTTCTTTTTTACTTTGCGTTGCGTCTTCTTCGATGAAGCGTTTTATCGCTGTTTCTTTAAACTTTTTACTATATCCCATTGTCTCATTCCTTGTTAGAGTCTCTTATATCAAGTTTTGGACAACTCTCCTGACGTAGGGGGATTATGCCTATTTTATTAATATTAATAAAGTCTAATAATTCATTATTTTTTTCAATAATTTCATCAATATTAATATCTAGGTTCGGCCAATATGGAACCATTGGTAAGTTTTGTATAAATTCAATTTCCTCACTGAGAACTTTATCATACATTTCTCCATCTGAATGATGTTTACCACAACTAGTATATGTTGAATAACCAGGGTAACTTTTATCAAAATAATCTGGGTCATCTTTTTGTTCTTTAGGTGGAGGTATAATTTTACCATTACTTATTTTTAATGGATGCATCCAGCATCCAACTGGCTTAAATGTCCATTTATGTATATTTAAAGAATATGCCAATTTTTGCAATGAGCACTTTCCTTCATTATCTGCGAATACACATAGTGTTTTATTAAAATGTTTCGGAAATTCCTTAGAGACATCTGTATATTTTCTGATTTCTGTTTTTCTTCCTGTAACTATATTCTTCCAGTTACCATCAACAATATAATCAGAGGGTAAGAATGAAAAGAAATTTTTAAATCTTTTTACAACTGCAGTTATATACTTTTCTTCACCGTCTAGTAAATAAATCCCATCGTAGCAACACATACCTTTACACGATTCGATATCACAACTTTTTAATTTAGTATTAAATTTATCACTTTTTTCTAATTCATACATTTTCATTTATCCTTATTTTATAAATTTTTGCAAGTTGAGAGTCTAAATAACATTTATGAGAAAAAGATTCTAATATAATTTTTTGTTCACTATTTAAATAGGAAGTATATTCTTCCAAAATATGATAAACAATATATGGCCGACCTTTGATACCATCAACTATTTTTAAGAGTTTAAATATTTCATCAATGTTACTTTTATTTTTATTTATATATAAATCATAGGCAAGATGATAAATTTTTGCACTATTAATTGTAAGGTCATTTATTTTTTCTACTTGAATATATTTCGAGCAATATATCGAAACGATTAAGCTATATGATCTTGCTAATTCATGTAAATAGTGATAGTTTTTTTTCAATGCCAATTCTGACAATTTAATTAATTTTTTAGTTGTATTAATTTTTAATGTTTCCGCCTTGGCTAAATTATAATAAATACTACCATAAATTTCATCCCAATCATGCCCTATATTTTTAGAAAGTTTAATACCAGTAGTATAGATTTTTAAATTTTCATCTATATTATTTATGCTTGATAATAAATTAGCAAGACAGATATGGCTAATATTAATTGCATGATCTAAATCCCATTCAACTGATTTAGTTAAACTCTCTTCCAAGGTACTTTTAGCTTTTTCTAGAATACCACTTCCCCAATATCCATCTCCTTCATTGACTCCTGAAATACAATAATCATAACGACTACTTAGCTCTTTGTAAATGTCTTTAGCTTTTTTATTAAATATAGAAAATTGCTTATTATTATCTGTATCATGAAAAGGAAATGATAATTCTTGATAGTATTCAGCTTTTTTCTTAAGAGGTAATTTGTTTTCTATATTAGAATTTTGGATTTGATTAATTAAGCTTGATGCATTATCAATATCACCAGTAAATGTATAAAGTCTAATTAAAGATAAATTTAAATCAAGTAGGTTACCATCTGAAACTACATACTTTTTGGCTAAATTTGAATAGTTAATTGCCTTCTTCGTATTACCCATTCTAAAGTTTAAATCTGATAAATATTTGTAAAGATTAAAACTTTTATTAGAATTTTTATTATCAAAGAATTCCCAATCTAATAATATTTGTTTTTCAAAGTCTAAACTACCAAGTAAATATGATATATATCTTAAATTTTCAAAATATTGTTCTTTATCAATATTCAAAGGCTTATATTTTAAATAATCCTTTTTAATATTTTTAATTTGTGCTAATGATTTAATGTAATCAAAAACTTCATACAGTAGGCCTTTATTTATATTAATTAGTAAGGTATTCTCATCAAATACTAAACTAAATAACTTATTAGTATCGTTTAGTTTATATGCATGAAATAATAACTCTATAGCTTTTCTTTCATTACTGGAGAAATGAAAATATTGGTACATCTTGTTGTGTAATTCAATCTTATTAGCCCTCACAAAGTCTTCAACAATAGAATTAAACTGCCTGTGAAAGAACTTCATTAATGGCTGGTTGTCTATGTTTCTCTCAACAATAAATGGTTTGATTTGAGTATGAAGTCTACTCCAGATAGATATAGGAAGTACATGCTCCTCTTTATCTTTTCTTCTAGGGTTTTTTATTCTTATGGCTTTGTGATATTTATTTATAATTACGTTTCTAAACTCTTTATCATCTTCTAAATCTTCTGAAAGTATCTGTAAAAGCTCTTGTTCACTTAGTCCATCTTTTGAGGCATATATGTAACCAAATACTTTTCTTATCAGTAACTCTTCGTGATGGTAGTGTGAGGTTAAGTTCTTTAAGTATTCTAATATTATTCCCTCTACACCATCATTTAGTTCTTGTGATTTATCCTCCGCTTTCCAGTGTTTAACTTCTTCAATTGCTATTTTTAAATAGAGTGGAGAGTAGTTTGTTTTTTCCCATTTTTCTAATAAGTAATTTGTTTGGTATTCATCCAGTTGTCTATTTTCTGTTTCTAGTAGATTAATAATAAGATCTTCTTTATTCTTTTCTAATGAATCTTTAGTAATGTCTATAAAAATATTTGTATTAATATGTCTTTGATTTAGGAGATTGTAGTAGTGTGTGTCATTTTCATATTTCTTATCATTGAGCATTGAAAGTATAATTTTTAGGTTAGGTTGCAATATATCAGGAAGCCAGTTAAGGTAGTTTATATGTTGAAGTTGATCTAGAGCATCTATGAAGATTGTAACTTTTTGTTTAATTGATACTAATATATGTTTTATTTGAGTGTCAAATTTATCATTATCAAATTCATACTCTTGTACTTTTTCTATTATCTTTTTGTTGTGAAGCTCATCCGTAATAGATATTAAAAGAGTTCTAATATTTGATGAATCAGCTGTTGCACCTACAAATCTAAATATTTTATTATCAGGTTTAAAATCTTCAATTGCTTTTGCCATTAATGATGATTTACCCATACCCGATGATCCGTGTATTATGAGTGGCTGATTTGTCTCTGCTTTATCAATATAGTTTTTGATTGCTGTTAAAGTCGTTTCTCTTCCTTGGAAACCTTTTACTTTATCTTGTGAAAATTTTTTTTGTTCTGATATCTCTTGTTCTAGTTTTGATATTTCTTTAGACTCTTCCACTTGATCATTGATAGAGTCTATAAGTTTTTTAACAATATATTCTTCAAACTTTTTTAGTCTATTATCTTCGTAGTCTTTTACAGAACTAAAGATAGCTGTTATTATGTTATTATCTTTATCTAGTGTTTTTTGTAAATTGTCTTTAAATTTATCTGACATAGCTTGTAGTTTTGTATTGGTATCAATATACTTATCATTTGCATCTTTTATATTTCTAATGTATCCAAAGACGTATCTTTTATCTATCTCATCATTACACTCTTTTTGAGTAGCTGTTTTATCTTTAAACTTGCAGACACCTTCAATCACTTCTTGTTCTGTGGCTGAGAGGAAGTACTTTTCGTACTCTTTACATTCTCTTTCTGTTGGTAAGAATATTTGATTAGCAGCTTTTTGAAGTATTTTTCTTAATTTACTTTCTTGCTTTTCCCAAGTAGCATAATCTTTATACTCATTAATTCTTTGTTGTAAAATATAAGCAGTTGATTTAGTATTATCTCTGCATGTATAAATTTGGTTTTTATCAAGTTCATACCATTGCATTAGAACAGGGATGTCTTCTGTAGCACATACTTCTATTATGTTGTTCCATTCATCTTCTTCTATCATATAAGGAAGAGGAACATACCCATACCTATTTCCAGCCATAATAAGAAAGTTTGGATGGGGGAAGTGTTTACATTCTCTTACTTCCTCTAAGCATACTTCTAAAGTTTTTTGATCTAGCTGAGCCTCTTCATTTACTCCCCATCTTAAATCAATTGGTTGAAATGTAAGGTTATTTTTAATACAATATTTTTTTATCTTGGGAAACACTTTTTTATGCAGAACTTCTCTCTCTTTTTCGAAATCGCTAAAGGGAGAGCTAATGAATAGTCTGAATATATTATTTTGCACGAATGTCCTTCTGCTTTAACTCCGCTCATAACATTTGGCTTTTTATGAGTCCTCTGAACAAGCCAGTTAATTCTTCTTTATTTTTGTATTCTATCATTTTAAAAATTCACTTTCAATTTTGAAGTGATTTTTTCTAGAATTTTTCCATGTTTTTGTAATTTATTAGAATGTTAAGGCTACTTTTTATAATTTAATGAATCATTTTGGTCACTTTTTTTAAGTATTTTATCTTCTTTGAGTATAATCAAAGGTAGACTTTAACAGAATTAATCTGTTTCTTTAAGCTTTAGGTTGTAATAACTACTTTTTAAGCACTTCCTACTGCCTATTCAAATTTTGCTCAT
>NZ_JAEMVA010000071.1 GCF_029215955.1 Sulfurimonas sp. SAG-AH-194-I05 | reverse complement strand
AGTTTTACTGATACCTCAGTTAATGAAAGATACTTAAGTATGTTTCTAGATGATAAAGAGGCTAATAATTTAAAAAATTGGCATATTTTTGAAGTTAAATATCCTGATACATTTATACAAATGTATCAAATGTGGTTAGTGAAAAGATAGTATTTTAAGTAGTTGCTTTTTTCTTAGAAATCCCAAACTTTAAACTTCTTATGGTGTAGTCGCTTACAACTGCACCCTTTCTCATACGTATAATATGTTCAACTGCATCAGCTATGTCTTGTGTCACTAGCTTTTCATCTTCTTTAGAGCTTGTCTCAAACCGTAGGTCGTCATAAAAAGAAGACTCCGTCATATCGGGGTTAATATTTGTAATGCTTAGTCCACTTTTCCGTGTTTCTTCAAAAAGGGAATCACTAAAGGCTTTGAGTCCTGCTTTTGTAGCAGAATATACCCCAGCAAACTTACTTGCACGAATAGCTTCTATGGAGTTAATATTTATGAGGTAGCCATCTGTCTTTTTAAGTGAACGTAGAAGAGCATTTGTTAAAAGCATAGGAGCTGTTAGGTTTAAAAAAGTCATTTGTGTGATTGTCTTAGGGCTTAATTCTTCATGTGGTTCAAACCTTCCAAACCCTGCACAGTTAATGAGCATGTGGACTTTTTCATTTTTTAACTTTTCACATGTAAGAAGCGTATCCTTTTCTTTAGATAAATCTGTAGAAATATGTATAAAATTTTTATGAAACAAGTCAGACTCTTTAATTTTACGTGAAATACCAATAACTTTATAATCAAGAAATAAAAGTCTTTGACTAATTTCTCTTCCTATTCCACTACTCGCACCCGTTACAACAGCTATTTTCATTACTTTAAATCCTTTCTAATAATGGAACCTGCATTGTGCTACAATTATCAGGTCATCAGCTACTTTATAAACAAGTCTATGTTCTGATGTAATCCGTCTTGAGTAGTAACCGTGAAAATTTTCTTTGAGACGCTCAGGTTTACCAAGACCACTGGTACTTAGAGGGTCCCTTTGTATCTCTTTTATAAGTTGATTTATTCTTTTTAAAATTTTTTTATCATTATACTGCCAATACGTATAGTCTTCCCACCCTTTTGTGGAAAATCCAAGGATTATATATCTAAATCTTTTTTTATAAATGTATTAGATTCTATTTCATCTACACTCTCAAGAAGTCTTTCTCTATTATTTTTAGAAGAAAGTAAATAAAGTGTTTCTTTCATAGAGTTGTATTCATCTTGGGAAATAAGTACAGCTGATTGTTTATTTTTTGTGGTGATAACAAATGCATCGAAATTATCACATACTTGATTAATAATTTCTCTTAAATTATTTCTTGCCTGTGAATACACAACTGCTTGCATCTTCATTTCCTTCTTGTACAATATCTTGTCATAAGTATAGCATAAGTACCTCTCCTTTAGACTTTCGCTATAATCACACTATGAAAAAAATATATATAACAGACTTAGACCATACTTTTTTACGTAATGATTTGTCTTTAAGTGATTATACTAAAAATGTTTGGAATTCTTACGCAGATGAAGCGATACTAAGTATTGCAACGGCTAGAACCTACATGAAAACAGCACAGTTTTTAACAGGTGTACATGTGAACGCTCCTATGATTTTACTCGATGGTGCTTTAATCGCGACGATGGATAAAAAAGTGATTGACACGAAGTTTATTGGTAAAGATATAGCTGACATGATTATTGACGAGGGTTGGAAGTTTGGGATTTACCCTTTTATTTTGGCATTAGCAGATAGAAATAATTTAACAGAAGCTTTTTTACACGATAATGTTTTAAACAAACACCAAGCAGAAGTTTTAACGCGTTACTCAACTGCTGATAACCTCAAAGCATGTGATGGCATTCGTGCGATGGATGAGAATTTTAAAATCGTTTATATGGGTGAAGAAGATTTACTTCGTGAACTCGCAGAACATTTAGAAAATGTTTTTGGACCTGATTTAAAATATATTATAGCACCTGAGGCTTATGTCGGATGTTACTTTTTAACCATTTTACACAAAGACGCAGATAAGTCACATGGCATACAAAGTGTAAGTGAATATATGGGCTTTGATTTAGAAGAACTTACGGTTTTTGGAGATAACTTTAATGACATGGGAATGTTTAAACTTGCAGGAACTTCAGTTGCAATGTGTAATGCACAGCCTGAAGTTAAAGATTTAGCAACAGTAGTTCTTTCTCTCAACAACGATGAAGATGGTGTGGCAAAATATTTAGAAGGATTACGAAATGGATAATGTAAAATCAAGTATCTTCCCTATGGTAATTATAGGAATTTTATTTTTTATTTTTGGATTTGTAACATGGCTTAATGGTTCACTCATCCCTTTTTTAAAGGTTATTTGTAACTTAACAGAGTTTCAGTCACTCTTTGTAACGTTCGCTTTTTATATAGCGTACACAGTTATGGCTTTACCAATGGCATATGTTCTTGACAAAACAGGCTACAAAAATGGCATGGCTATAGGTCTTGGAGTTATGGTTGTGGGAAGTTTACTTTTCATTCCAGCGGCTTTAAGTGCGAACTTTATTTACTTTTTAGTTGCTCTGTTTACATTAGGAACAGGTCTTACTATTTTACAAACTGCATCAAACCCCTATGTCGTTTTAATCGGACCTATCGAGAGTGCTGCTATGCGCATAAGTATCATGGGGCTTATAAATAAAAGTGCGGGCGTTCTTGTTCCTCTTTTATTTACTGTGTTAATCTTTGCCGATATGGGAAGTATTTCAGGTGATTTAAATAACTCTGAAATAGAAGAACTATCGCATCGTTTAATTGTTCCCTACATTGTAATGGCCGTAGTTTTAACAGCTTTAATCGCCCTTGTAAAATTTTCATCTATTCCTGAGTTAGAGTTTGAAGTAGATGATACTAAGGGCTCTATTTTAGAGTTTCCTCGTCTTATTTTAGGAGCTATCGCACTTTTCTTTTATGTAGGAATCGAAGTAATTGCAGGAGATACCATAGGACTTTATGCACAAGGTTTAGAAGTGGCAAATGCAACAGCACTTACTTCATATACTATGGTGTTTATGGTGTTTGGATATTTAATAGGTGTCTTTTTTATTCCTAAGTTTCTTTCACAAGAAAAAGCACTTGTTTTCTCCTCTGTAGGTGGGATGCTCATTCTTCTAGGGGTTGCTTTTAGTTCAAGTACTTCACATGGAATTTCTGATATTTTATGGGGATGGAGTGGAGTGGTAACGCTTCCAAATACTGTTACTTTTGTAGCACTTTTAGGCTTTGCAAATGCACTTATATGGCCTACTATCTGGCCTTTGGCTATTGAAGGGCTTGGCAAGTATACCGCGAAGGGGAGTGCGATTTTGATTATGTCTATTGCTGGGGGAGCAATTATACCACTTGTTTTTGGACGTATTGCGCAGGCAACAGGTGACATGCAACTCTCTTATTTAGTGGGTATTTTTTGTTATGGTTTTATTTTGATGTATGCACGCTACTGGCATAAAATGACTTCGTGGAACTAAAATGTATAAACTAAAAACAACCGAGAATGGTTTAAAATATATAGAAATTACAAACAACGCAGCATGTGGAAAAATCGCTATTCAAGGTGCGCATCTCTTTCATTATGCTAAAACCAAGGAAGAACCTATTCTCTGGTTGAGTGATGAAAGCTTTTTAGAACATGGTGAGCATATCCGTGGGGGAGTTCCCATTTGTTGGCCATCGTTTGGATTTTCTAACCCTGAACTTCCTCCACATGGTTTTGCACGAAATCGCATGTGGGATTTAGTAAATATTATAGAAGTAGACAAAGATACAACAGAAGTTATTATGGACTTTAAGCATTCTAAAAAAAGTTTACGTGCATGGGACTATAAGTTTCATCTAACTGTAAAGTTTACCCTATCAAAAAAGCTGACTATCGAGTTAACAACTGTTAACTTAGATGAAAAAACTTTTAAATTCACACAGGCTTTACATACATACTTTAACATTTCAAATATTGATGATGTCAGTATTAAAGGGCTTGAAAACAAGCCTTACTTAGATGCATTAACAAATGAAAAACACATGCAAGAGGGCACGATTACTTTTAACGCAGAAGTAGATGCTGTGTACCAAGAAGTAGACAAAGAAATTATTCTTAAAGACAAAAAGAGAGAAGTAACTATAAATAACGAAGGCTCATCTTCTGTAGTTGTTTGGAACCCTTGGATAGAAAAAGGAAAAGGTATGAGTGGTATGGCCAAAGAGGGATACAAAGAGTTTGTATGTATAGAAACTGCAAATGCCTTTGATGATTGTAAGTTCTTAGAGACAGGAGAGTCTCATACTATAAAGGTAACTATTTCGTAGTTAAACCTTTATGAGTATCGTAAGCAAGCCGCATAACTCCGATAGCGTAGTTTGATGAGTTGTTGTAGCGCATGATAGTTTTTGCGTATTTTCTTAGGTACTGCAAGTCTTTTTTCCCACCATTTCTTTTACTTTCATCACAGACTTCACCATTTAAGTCAAATATGTGTTGTGAGTATAACGGTTGAAGATAGCCGATAAATTTCCGCTAGGTAATTTATTGGCTACTCTTTTTTGTTATCTCTTAGACACTCAATCTAATTTTATCAGTAGTAAACTGATGTATGAGCATTTGAATTAAATTTTGATATGGAATTGAACTCTCAAGTGATTTTCTTTTAAGTTCATATAAATCATTTTCAGAAATTCTAATAGAAATAGCTTTTTTCTTTTGATGTTTTATGATTGATTGTAACGCAACTGTTCTAGCCTCAATATTACCTTTACTTTCCCACTCTCCAT
>NZ_JAEMVA010000070.1 GCF_029215955.1 Sulfurimonas sp. SAG-AH-194-I05 | reverse complement strand
AATGGCAGCAAAAGAGGGGAGTAGTGATCCCGATATGAATTCAAAACTTCGTACAGCTATTATAAATGCTAAAGCTGAAAATATGCCTAAAGATAATATAGAAGCAGCTATTAAAAGAGCAAGTGCCAAAGATACTGCAAGTATGACTGAAATTAACTATGAGGGCAAAGCTCCTCATGGTGTTTTGATTTTTGTTGAATCAGCAACTGATAATAACACGAGAACTGTGGCTAATGTTAAAAATATTTTTACAAAGCATGGTGGTGAACTTTTAACAAATGGCTCTTTGGAGTTCATGTTTGCAAGAAAAGCTTTAATTGAATTTACATTCAAAGATGAAATGGATCTTGAAGAATTAGAATTAGAACTTATTGATGCTGGTCTTGAAGAGATTGAAGAAGAAGAGGGTGTTGTTTTAGTTACTGGTGATTATACTAGTTTTGGAACGCTCACTACTGCTTTAGAAAAGATGGGCATCGAAATTACTAAAGCGCATTTAGAGAGAATGGCAAATACTCCTATTTCTATTAATGAAGAACAACAAGTAGACATAGATAAAATCTTAGACAAATTAGCAGACGATGAAGATGTTCAAAAAGTTTTTACTAACTTAGCCTAAGAAGAGTGCACATGTGGAAATAAAATGCAATTTGTAAATGCACATGCTACACAAACACTGGAGATAAAACACTCTAAATTTATCGCGCATGTGGTTCCATATGATTTATATGAAGCTACACTTCAAGAATTAAAAAATTCTCATCCCAAAGCAAGACATTTCGTTACAGCGTTTAGATATTTTAATAAATATAAGCAAATAGTAGAACACTCTAGTGATGATGGTGAGCCAAAAGGTACATCAGGTAAGCCAACCCTTATAGTACTTCAAGGTGCAAATATTATTAACTCTGCTATCATTACTGTTCGTTATTTTGGTGGTACCAAGTTGGGCACAGGAGGTCTTGTTCGTGCATATAGTGATGCCGCAAATTTAGTTTTAGAATCACTTACATTACAAGAATATAAGTATGAAATTACAAAAATAATATCTTTTTCATATAATACTATCCGAAAGGTAGAATATGAATGTCAGGTACACTCTATACAAATTATTTCTAAAGAGTTTACTGACAAAAGTGTATACACTATTAAAGCTGATGAAAAAAGCATTCAAAATTTTTTGCTAAAATTAGATAGATTGATTAGCATCTAATTTATCTTCCTTGAACTGCATTCCCCATATCCCACATTGGTAAAAATATTCCAAGAGCAAGGAGTAAAATCATTCCTGTCATAAAAAAGAGCATGATAGGTTCAATTGCTTCACTTAAGCCATCGATAATAGCATCAAAACGCATTTTATAATACTCAGCAACTTTTTTAATCATAGTGTCAAGTGTACCACTATCTTCACCAGCACTAACCATTTGAATAATCATATTTTCAAAAAGTTTCGTATCTTTGAGACCTTTATTAAGTGTACCACCTTTTTCTACAGTTGCTCTTACTGAAAAAAGTTTGTCTTTGAGTGGCATGTTATCGATCATATCTATAGCAGTGTCCAGTGCTTCTGCTATGGGAATACCAGCACGGATAAGCTCTGAAAATACTAATGTAAAACGGTTAAGTGTTGAAAATTTAATAATACTTTTCATTAAATAGGTTCTAAGTAAAACTTCATGCCATTGGTATCGTATGTGTCTATAATTGTTGATAAGATAACGAAAGATCATAAAAAATGTTACAAGAGCTCCTAGTACATAAGGTCCATAGTTATTAAAAAGATTTTCTAATGTAAGTAAAATTTGTGTAGGCAGAGGAAGTTCCGCATTTAATTCTTCAAATATAGACTTGAATTCAGGGACAACGTAAGAAATAAGAATAGTAAAAGCTACAGCCATAGCTATCATTACATTACGAGGGTACGCCATGGCTTTTTTAAATTTAATAAAGTTTGCACGAATTTCTTCTAGCATATCTGCCAGTGAATAAAGTGCATCATCGAGATTACCAGTTTTCTCTCCAAGGTTCACCATAGCAATTGTTAGGTTTCCTAGTTCATATCTAAAATTATTCATAGATGCAGAAAGTGAATGCCCTGAATTTATGTCATCTGAAAGTTTAGAAAATACTGTTTTTAATGCTGCATCTTCTGTGGCATTTGCAATTTCACTAAGGGAATCATAAATAGAAATACCGGCATTTGTCATAACAGCGAGTTGACGGATTGATGCAATTAAAGCATCTGGTTTAATTTTTTTTCTTTTTATATTTTTTAAAAATGTTGTTTTGAAGCGTTCTAATTGTGCTTCTAAGGGTTCAGTGGCTTCAACAACTTTAATAAGGATTCCAGTAGTTTTTGTTTTTGCTAAAGTTTGTGCTTCTTTTTTATTTTCTGCATAGAGAGGTACTTGTTCACGTTTTCCTTTATTTAAAACGGTTGCTAGAAAATACTTCATCCTTTTGATACCTTTAAAATTTCTTCTAAACTTGTAATGCCATCAAGTGCTTTTGCAATACCATTTTCAAAAATACCAATAAATCCATCTTTAGTAGCTTGCACATGGAGCTCTTCTTTTGATGCAGCCTTTGCTATGAGAGAAGAAAGGTTCTCTGATATATTAAGAACTTCACAAATCATCTCTCTTCCCATATAGCCGGAGTCATTACATTCTCTACAACCTTTACCCGTATAAAATTTTGCATTTTTTGGAATAAGGTCTTGAAGTTCATCTAGCGTAGAGCGGGGAACGATTTCTTCAGTTTTACAATGTATACAAATTTTTCTGACAAGTCGTTGTGCTTGAATAGCTACTAAGGCTCCAGAGATAAGATAATGCTCGATTCCCATATCTACCATACGAGGAATAGCGCTTATAGCATCGTTTGTATGTAAAGTAGAAATAACCATATGCCCTGTTAGTGCTGCTTTAATAGCTATTTCAAGTGTTTCTTGATCGCGAATTTCACCAATCATAATTTTATCTGGATCTTGTCGTAAAATAGAACGTAAGGCATCTGCAAAGCTAAGTCCAACTTTTGGATTAACCTGCACTTGTTGAATAAGGTTCATTCTATACTCAACAGGATCTTCAACTGTAATCACCTTGTCTTCTATATTTCTCAGTTCATTAAGTGCTCCATAGAGAGTAGTTGTTTTACCACTCCCAGTAGGACCAGTAACTAAAATAATACCATGTGGAGCTTGCAAGCCTTTAAGAAGTTTTTTATAGCTTAAACTATCCATACCTGCATCTTCAAGTCGTACAAGAGCTTTTTGCTTGTCTAGTACACGCATAACTATAGACTCACCATAAAGAATAGGAAGAGTAGATATACGAAAATCATATTCTCGTGCTCCTACTGCTGTTGAAAAACGTCCATCTTGAGGTTTCCTTTTTTCAGCAATATCGAGGTTTGCAAGAAGTTTTAATCGTGAAGCGAGAGGAGGGTAAATAACTTTTTCTAAAATAAAAATTTCACTTAGTTTTCCATCTATTCTTGCCCGTACAGAACAGTTTTTTTCCGTTGGTTCCACATGTATATCACTTGCTCGACCATTAATACATGCTTTTAAAATTACATCAATAAGGAGTAAAATAGAAGAAGCTTCTTGTTGGTCTTCTATAGAGGAGATAGAATTAAGTTCATCCTTTATTTTTTTAACAAGTCCCTTTACGCTGTCTTTAAGTTCAATTTTAAAAAGGTAAGAAGATATTTGTTTTTTTGTTGCAAGTGCTATCTTGATGGGCTTTCTTGGAAAAAGTCTTTGGAGTGATTCTTGAATGGGAATATCTAAAGGGTCATTTAAAGCAATTGTTACACTTAAGTCATCTTCGAAAATTGGTAAAGCATTATGTTTTTGTAGTTGTACTAATGGAATTTTATTTGTAAGTTGATAATCCATATCTATGGAATCTAAATCTTCACATTTTAAATTCATCTCTAGAGCCATTCTCTCAAGCACTACTTTTTCAGAAATATATTCATAATCATCGATTATAGAAATATCATAATCCCCATGTCTTATTTTTTCAACAATAAAACGAATAAGTCGGTCCATTGTCATAAAACCAGATAGAGTAATATCTCGTAATATTAAATTTTCAGGTATACCTTGAGAAAGAAGTCTGTCTACTTGCCTTTGCATTATAAAACCAGAGCTTAATAAATCTTCTGTCATTCTATCCATTGTTATGCCTTTTACTTACCAGTAGATGTGTTTTTTAACAATAACTGAGTCATAAACTTCTTCTATTATCATTTTATCAATTCTATCACCACGACTAAGATAAAGTTTATAGATTAGTTTTTTATCATTTGTATCTTCAAAAAGATAAAAAAGTCGTGGTTCATGTTTTCCTAATGCAATATATAAATCAAATATCTTGGATAATATATAGTCAGTTGAGGGAAGATTGAGTAAGGAAATATCATATTCATCAACAAGAGAATGATAAAGTAGCTTTTTTTGCATTACAATTACTGAAAAGTAGGCAGCATTTGAACGTGCTTCTTTGGAGAACTTTAGCATTGCTATTGGAACCGTTAGTCTATCGAGAAAGTCAGCTTTTAAACAAGCAAAAGCATATAAAGATATATATTCTTCGTCTTTGTTATTATACTTGAAGTTATTATAACCTATATTACATACCTTCGAGTATTTTTCATTTTGATAAAGATTAAACATATTTTGCTTTGTATCGGCATATAATGTATAAGTGAGTAAAAAAATTGTAAGTAGTTTCATCGTATTTTTCCAGATTTAATATTTTTTAATAAAGCTTTTGCTGATGGAGAATGTGAAAATTGAATATATTTATTAAGAACTTGAATAGCCTTATCTTTTTTATTGAGTTTTACTAATGATTTTGCAAAAATTATCCAACTTTCATCTATA
>NZ_JAEMVA010000007.1 GCF_029215955.1 Sulfurimonas sp. SAG-AH-194-I05 | reverse complement strand
AACAATCTTTGGTTTTGCTTCACTTGGTATTTTGTCTGATGAGGTGTGTACTCCTTTTCAACACAAGACAAAAGGAATGAATGTTTCAGAAGGAATTGGTGCTTTACTTTTACAAAATGAACGTCAAAAAAACTCTATTGAACTCATAGGTGCTGGGACAAGTAGTGATGCGTACCATATCGCAAACCCTGATTCCACTGCAATGGGTGCCATAACTGCAATGCAAAATGCTCTTGATGATGCCGCGCTTAATGCTTCTGATATAGACTATATAAATGCACATGGAACAGGAACAAATGCTAACGACACAATGGAGGCCAAAGCTATACAGCATTTATTTAGCCAAAGCGTATATGTGAGCTCTTCAAAAGCAAATCTTGGACATACTCTAGGTGCGGCTGGTGCAATAGAAGCCATTATATGTGTTGAGTCCTTACAAAAAAGTATAATTTTCCCGCAATTGCGATGTGATAAGAATGAAGCAAAGTTAAACCTTGTCAACATCAAAAAAGAAATGCCACTCAAATATGCACTGAGTAACTCCTTTGCCTTTGGTGGAAACAATACTTCTCTTATATTTGGGGTATGCCATGAAAATTAATATAGAAATTATAAAAAAAGCAATCATTCATGACCCTATACAAATTAAAAACTTAAATGAAAAAGCACTTGTACCTAAAATGATGATTCGACGTCGACTAAGTAGAAATGCAAAAATTGTAATATATTTAGCTGACCAATGTAACTTTACATGTGGGAATATGATCTACGGAAGTGCTTACGGAGAAGTTCTTGATACTATTACTATTTTAGATGCGATTAAAAATAAAGAAAGTATATCACCTACTTCTTTTCAAAACTCTGTTTATAACACAGCAGCTTCTTACCACTCTATAGTGCATGGAAATACATCTGAAATACTCACGCTCTCATGTGGAAACAATACTTCATACTGTGTAATGCAACAAGCTGCCCTTTCGCTTCATTATGAAAAAGAAGTATTTGTATGTGCATCTGAAGCAATGAACTTTCACAGTAGTAGTAGTTTAAATATATGTGAAAGTGAACTAGAGTATGGTCTTGCTTTTGTAGTAAAAAGAACACATGAACCTGCAAATATTCATATCAAGAATGGTACACAAAAGGGAGTGCCTCTCTCTTTATCTTGGATGAAAAACCTTTACGATGCATGTGGAAATAATGAAAAAATGGTTATAGAAATAGAACTATGAAAAAACTCAATATACCGCATCAAGAACCTTTACATTTTGCTAAATCTATTGTATCAAAAAATGCTCATACAGCTTTAGTTTCCGTTTCCTTTTCCACTCCCCCAACACTCCCTATGCTTATAGAATCTGCTGCTCAAAGTAGTGGAGCATTTAATATAGATGCATCTTGTGAGGGTTTCTTAGTTATGATGAAAGATATTCACGTACATCAAGATATAAAGTATACTGAATATACTATAGAAATAATTTTACAAAATGAATTAGAAAAATTGAAATATTTTACTTTTAAAGTAAAAAAAGATAAACAAGTGATTTGTACTGGTTCGCTTGTTATTTCTTTATCCTAAGAAAAGAAGGTTCATACATGCAAATAAATGGTTTATATATACTCTTAGAAAAAGAGCTTACACGTGCAAAAATTCAACTTACAAGTGAAGAGCATCCGATTTTTAAAGCACATTTTCCAGAAAATCCAATTTTACCAGCATTTATTCACTTTGAGATAGTAAGTGAAATATTTAATATTACAATCAACAATATACAAAAAGCAAAATTCACAGAAGTTATTCGCCCCAACAAAATACTTTTATATATTAAAAAAAACAATACTTTTACTGTCTTTTGTGATACAAAAAAAGTTGCAAGTTTTAAACTTTAAATAAAAAGCACCGAGGAATACAATGATAATAAATAACAAGACAGTTTCATACAAAAACTTTTTACACGATACCGTAGTTCAATTAGATGATTCACAAGAATTTATAGATTTTATTAATCTTGGACATGATTTTTTAATCGAAAATATTCGCCAAGGTCGTCCAATATATGGTGTGACAACGGGGTATGGTGAGGCTGGTCAAAACTATGCAACCTTTGAAGAAGCAGAGGAATTACAGTACAACCTTTTTAGTTTTCACGGCTGTGGTGTAGGTGCGTATTTAAGTTCTGATGTTTCACGCATTATGATTACTATTCGAATGATTAGTCTCTCTAAGGGAAAAAGTGGCATTAGCTATGACTTACTTAAACGCTTTGCACTTCTTTTAGAGAAAAAAATCTATCCTCTCATTCCGTCTCAAGGTTCTGTTGGTGCAAGTGGAGACTTAACACCCCTTTCTTACATTGCAGCAGTTATTGCAGGTGAACGCGAGGTCATTTATAAGGGAGAAATACGACTAACATGTGAAGTTTATACAGAACTTGAAATTAAACCCTATACTTTTAAACCAAAAGAAGCCCTCGCCATTATGAATGGAACAGCTGCCATGAGTGCTATTGCTATTGATGCGATTGAAAAATTTGAAATTTTACTTCACACTTCTGAGAGTTTTGTGGCATCTATTTTTGAACTTTTACTTTGTGATATTACTCCACTTGAACCTTTTGTGCATGAAAGTAAGCCCTTTGAAGGGCAACAAAATGCAGCAGCAAATATCTTGAAAAAGTGTAAAGACTCTTTACTTACACATGAGGCCTTTAGTCGTTATGAAAACTTTCATTTAGAAGCCAAACAAAATATACAAGATCGATATTCTATACGTTGTGCTCCACAAGTTCTTGGTGTAATCCATGATAACTTAGAGATTGCAAAAAAATGGATCCAAACAGAAATAAATGGTGTAAACGACAATCCTTTAATAGACCCTATTGGAAAAAGAATTTATACATCAGGAAATTTTTATGGTGGCTATATTGCACATGCAATGGATACTATGCGAATTTGTGCAGGTAATTTAGCAGACTTACTTGATAAAGAATTTGAACTTTTAGTAGACCATAAATTTAATAAAGGACTTGGAGAAAGTTTAAAAATAAACAAAAAAGCAACCCATCATGGTTTTAAAGCAATGCAAATAACACTCAGTTCTCTCACAGCTGATGTTATGATAAATACAACAGCAGCATCTCTGCATTCACGTCCAACAGAGTCTTTTAATCAAGACAAAGTAAGCATGGGAACAACTGCCGCTTTACATTTTGCGAAACAACTCCCCGACTTAACAAATATGTTAAGTATAGCTATGATTGGCATGGCTCAAGCTGTTGATTTACGAGGAAAAGATAAATGTTCTCCATTTTTACAAAAGAACTATAATGCATTAAGAAAAAATGTTGTAAAACTCACACATGATAGAAGAATGGATAATGATATAAAATGTGTAAATACAATGTTGCGTCAGGGAGATTTTACATGAACTATGCAAAAAAAGTTTTTATAATACGTTCATGAAAAATTCTATCATCATTATACCAACGTATAACAATCCAAAAACAATTCGATCTGTGGCCTTAGATGTCGTAACATATGGATACAAGCTTATTATCATAGATGATGGATCTGAACAAAAAGTTGAAGATTTATTTATTGATAAAAAAAATATTTACTTTGTAAGACATGAGCGCAATCAAGGAAAGGGTCAAGCTATTATAACTGGTATAAAAAAGGCTCAAGAACTGGGGTTTGAATATGCAGTTAGTATTGATGGTGATGGACAACATTTAGCTTCTGAAATTTCTAAACTTCTTCGTAAATATACAAAAAATGAGATTATGATAGGTGTAAGAAACTTTGACGGAAAACATGTTCCAAATACTTCAAAATTTGGAAGGTGGCTGAGTAATTTTTTGGCATCTTGGAACACAGAACAAAAAATCACAGACTCACTCTCAGGTTTTAGAATATACCCCGTAAATATTCTTGCATTAAAAATGAAAACATCACGTTTTGACTGGGAAATGGAAGTACTTATTCGCCATGCTGAAGAAGGAGGAATTATTAACGAAGTTTCCATTGAATGCTATTACCCTACTCCAAAAGAACGTGTAAGTCACTTTAAAAAATGCTCTGATACAGCTTCAATAGCTTGGGTACATTTACAAATACTTCCATCGAAGTGGCCTCGTTTTATCTTAGAAAAAATAATGAGGACAAAAAAATAACATGCATACTACAAAACAAAGAGGAAGTGGTTGGAGTGTAAAACTCGCTTTGAACATTTATAAGGTTTTTGGATATAGGTTTATCTATTATCTCATGTATCCTGTAAGTTTTTTTTACTATTTTGTATCTTCAAATGTTCGGGAATCTCTTAACATTTACTATCAACATTTAGGAATTAAACTTACAAATGCTTTATATTATAAACACTTACGCATTTTTGCCATTACAATGCTAGATAGGTTTATTTCAAAAGCAGACCCAAAGAGTTACACATTTATTTATTCCGACCAACAAAGAACACTGCAACTTTTTTCAAATGCTATGGTACTCGTTCACTCTCACTTTGGTGGTTGGGCGACAGCCTCAAATATGTCGAGCTCCAATAATATGCTCAATATAGTAATGCAAGAAGCTCTTTTTGATTCTATAAAAGCTATAGAAAACTCCATGAAGCAAAAAGAAACAGTACATATCATTGACGTAAACAAAGGTCCCATAGTATCATCTATCGAAATAGGCCATGCACTCATACGCAATGAAGTTGTAGCTATAATGGGAGATAGAACCTCAAGTAACAAAGCAAATTTTTCCATTGAATTCTTTGGTGAAGAAGCATACTTTAACAAAAGTCCTTTTCAAATAGCCTATAGAATGAAAAAACCTTTAGTAGCTTACTTTATTATTTTAACTGCGATACAACACTATAATGTTACGTTTATTGAAATAGATATGGATTACGAACTCAACCAAGATGAATCCATCGCAAAAGCAATGCAAATATATGTGGAAAAATATACAAGTATATTAAAAAAATATCCTCAACAATGGTTTAATTTTTATGATTTTTGGAATAAAGATAATGGTTAAAATATTTATTTTTTTGCAATTTCTTGTTGCTTAAAGGATTATACGTTGCTTTTAGAATACATTCATACCGATAACTCAAAAGAAATCATCCCCCTTAATAACTCCTACATCAAAAGTGAGGAATGGATTATATTGCAAGCAAAGAACAAATTAGAATTTATTCAAAAATTTATTCCTGCTTTTAATGCTGGCCAAAAAATAATTTTATTTGATACAAAACACAAACAGCTCCTCGAGTATACTAAGAATACTGATATGAATACTCTCAGTGGTATCCATAAGGTTCATAGCACATGCCAACTTCTTTTTTTCACATCAGGAAGTACAGGCTTTCCAGTTGGTGCTTTTAAAACCCAAGAAAATATGCAACAAGAGGTTACTGTACTAAAGAGTATTCTTTCACAAAAGAACTTTAAAAAGGTTATCGTCACAGTCCCTTTTGTGCATATATATGGTGTACTAGCAGGGCTACTGTTACCTCTTGCTATAGATGATATTACCTTAGTAATTAAAGAAGACTTTCTTCCTTATGAAATTTTAAATGAATCTAAATCTGGAAATACGCTTATAATAACTACTCCAGTTTTTATTAAGGCGTTAGCAAAGCTTAACGAAAGTCCTAATTTATCTACAAACCTTTTTGTTTGTTCCACTGGACCACTTGCACCTGAGAATGTAGAACTCTTTCAGACAAAGTACACTTCAAACCTTATACAAATATTTGGTTCAACTGAAACGGGAGGTATAGCCTATAAAATAGGAAATACACCAAATTGGGTTCCATTACCACATGTGAAAATACATGAAACTCATGATAAACTTTGTATATACTCTCCATTTATTTCACCTTATATAGTACGTAAAGAAATCATTTCTCTTAAGCAACCCTTTCAAACAGAGGACATCGTTACCATCAAAGATACTACATTCAAGCTTATTGGAAGAAGCAATAAACTTATTAAAATAGCTGGAAAAAGAATTTCTGCCTTACATATTGAAAAAATACTCGAAGATATAGATGAAGTAAACGGTGCTATAGTGACCTTAGTATATAAGTCAAAATTACTCAAAAGTGAACACATTATAATTACACTTGAGACAAAAAGAAAAATAACAAGAAAAATGATTACGCGTAAAATAACTGAGTATTTTGGTGTTTTAAGCATACCATTTCAAGTAAATTATGTCGAAAAAATAAACTATTCAGCCTTGGGGAAGAAGACTATACATTTTTAAGCCCCATTTTTGATACTATTGATATAATTTTACAAATATAAGGTACTTCTTCATGCTAATTAAAAATGCTATTATTTGTGATATTTATGGTGAAAGAAAAAGTGATATTCAAATTGACAATGGAAAAATTATTGCGATTGGAAATCAATTACAAGATACAAATGTTATTGATGCGAAGGGTGCTTATGTACTTCCATTACTTGTTGATTTAAACATTCAACTCCAAGATACAATCCTTAATGCTAAGAATATTCAAAAAGTATCAAAAGAAGCCCTTCTTGGTGGTGTTGGGCATGTGGTTTTAAATGCAAATACTACACCTTTCATCGACAACGAAATAGTTTTAGAATTTGCTCAAAATGGACTCAAAGATATAAAAGGTGCAAAGATCGATCTAACACTTAACACATTAAAAGAAGATTTTACCTTAAGTGATATTGCAATTTTACTAAAAAAAGGTGTACTCGCACCTTTTATGAGCACCATAGCTAAAAATGATATTGCTATTAAAATAGCTGAGTATGTTCAAATGTATAAAGTTACACTCTTTTGTAAGGCTGAGGATAATTCGCTCATTAGTAGTGGCGTAATGCTTGATGGCAATGTGAGTACGCATTTAGGACTTGCAGGTATACCTGACCTTAGTGAAGTGTTACATGTCTCACGAATGATAGAAATAGCACGACATTTTAAAATAAAGATTTTATTTAAGTCTATTGCCTCACCTCGTTCTATTTCACTCATTACTCAAGCAAAAAAAGATGGTGTTGCTGTGTCTTGCGAAGTGTCTATTCATCACCTTCTTAAATCCGATGAAGCATGTGAAAACTTTAATACAACAGCTAAACTCAACCCTCCCCTAGCATGTGAGAAAGATAGATTACTTTTACAAGATGCTTTAAAAAATAATGAAATCGACTGTTTAACAACCCTCCATCAACCCTCTTCTCTCATACATAAAGAAGTAGCATTTTTTGATGCCGATTATGGATGCGAAGCACTTTGTGATGCACTTCCCCTTTACTATACAAAGCTTGTTAAAAGTGGTCTTATTAGTATGACTGAATTAGTAAAGCTTACAACACAAAACCCAGCTTCAAATATAGGTAAAGTACATGGTAGTCTTAATGTTGGAGATAATGCGGATATACTTTTATTTAATCCACATGCTACGCGTGTTATAAATAATAAACAATCGCTTTATGATAAAGAAAAGTTATATGGAGAAGTTATCGTTTTTTAAAAATAAGTAGTATTTTATCTTCTGTATCATAGAGAGAAAACACTTGTTTTTCTACAAGTTCTAAAGTATCATTTTTTTGAAAAACTTTCATTTTATGAAAGTACTGCACAATCGTATCTTGGTATTTCGTAAAAGTACCATTTTCATTTTTTTCAAATAAAGTAAATTTTGTATGCAGCTCATCATCTTCAAACATAGCGTCAACGCTTAAAAATTCTTTTTCATTTTCACTGCTCATAGTCCCCTCAGCGACATCACTAAAACCATATTTTGTATTAATATCGGCTATAAAAATACCATTATCATTGAGCTTATTTGCCATTGCATTTAAAAATGATGTGAGCGTGTCTTCATCCATAAAGTTAAGAACATCAAAAATACTTACAATCGCATCGTATTGTCCATCTATCTCAGTAGCTTCAATGCAGACAGCATCAAGACCTTTTTCTTTACACTCCTCAACCATTACAGAACTTAAATCAACACCTTTACATTTGACGCCATCACTTATCATACGTTGCATAAATCCACCACGTCCGCAACCTACGTCTAAAAGAGTTTTAACATCTTTATCATCAAGTTCCGATCGGTAGAGGTCATAGAGGGCTTCGGTTGCTTCTTCTATACCTAAGAGGTGTTCAGCCTTTGCGTATAAATCTAAATTTGTCATTTTGTCTACCATTTATGGGTTGATAATTCCATTTATTTTTTCATAAATATCTAAAACTTCATCTTTTTTAGCAATATAAGAATTTTTATTTGCGATTAAGTATGTAGAAGATGTCATAATATCCTCAACAACCACTAAGCCATTTTGCTTCATCGTTGCACCCGTTTCAACAACATCTACAATCATGTCAGCTAAACCAATTAAAGGAGCGAGTTCGATAGAACCATAAAGTTTTATAATTTCAACACTTACTGCTCTCTCTTGAAAGTAACGCTTAGTAATATTTACCATTTTTGAGGCTACTTTTAAGTCAGGTTTATTAAGGTCAAATTTTTCACCTTTTTTCATCCCAATAGAAACTTTACATATACCTTTTTTTAAGTCAAGTAAACGGATTACATCAAGACCCTGCTCTTCTAAAGTGTCAAGTCCCACTACCCCAATGTCAGCTGCTTGATGATAAACATACGTTGCTACATCTTGATTTCTTACAAGTAAAAAAGTAAAGTTTGGAGTCTCTAAAATAAGCTTTCTATCATCAAATTTAAATTCATCACCAAATATCTTACCAAAAATTTCAAGTGTATCTTTAGCGATACGACCTTTTGGAAGTGCAACTGTTAACATGTGGATTCCTATTTATATATATTATTTTTCGCATTTTATCTAAATCTTGCTCAAAGAAAGGATAAATTTTATCTAAAGTATCTCTTTTAAAACTTTTTTCATTCCATCAAAAATCAGACTTTCAACAAGCTTTGCATGTGGAAATATCTTTAAAAGCTTTTGTGCATCCCCACCTGTTAAATAAATATCTTTTTGATGCGCTATTACTTCACTATACAGCGTTTTAAAAAAACCATAGCTAATAGCATCTTGTGAATTTTTTGGTAATACAGTTAAATCTATATCGTAATTAAATGGGTACTTTAACGCTGAAGATATATTTTCATAGGTATTTTGCATCGCATGAACACCAGGGTAAATAAATCCACCTTCGAATATATTATTAGTAACTACGTCAACAGTAATAGCACTCCCTGCATCTATAATCACACCATGCGTGATTGCTTCACATGCAAAAATCCTATCTATTCCCATAGTTTTATAATAGTGTTGCATATTTACAAATGTAGCTATATTAATCCAGTTTTCTAATTTTTTTAACTCTAAATTGATATGAGAATGCACACAAATATAATATACTTTTTGGGTTATGGTTTTAGGGTCAAAGGTTTTTACACTTTGTTTATAATCCCCTTCTTCATCTAAAAAGTGATAGGAAGTATTTCCAACATCACATAAAAGCATTACTGAATTTTCCATCCAACTTCTTTAAAAGCCACCTTTGCTTTCGAACACAAAGGAGCATCAATAAAAATAATTTTATGTTTAAAGTTATGGTCACAAAAGAGTGTGAGTTTTCCATAAATCTCTTGAAACTTATGTACATCTTTCATAAGAACTCTACTCTTTTGATGCACTACAAAAATAGCCCAAAAATAGCCTTTTGTATCTGTAGCCTTGTAGATTTTAATTTTATTTCTTATTCCTAATTCTTTAGGTAATACCTCTTGCATTTTTTTATAGATTTTTCCTTGTTTACGAAGAGAATCTACCATCATTTGCATATCGATAAGAAATCCTTAACTCATAAAAGAGGGATATATTTTTTTAACAAGATAATAAATTTGGCAACCTAAACAAAAATTTAAAAATACATCAAGTAAAGAACATGATAAGAATAAAGCCGCTACAAGTAAAGATAAAGAACCTAACTGTAAAAAATGTATAATTAAAAGCAACGAAACAAAAAATAAACCAAAAAATCCAGCCAATCTTTTTGCTCCACCATCGGTAAACTTTTCTTGCATTTTAAATGCTTTTCTTAAAAACAATGCAAACACAAAGATAGGGGCATATTTTTTATCTATAAAGAGTTTTAAAGAAAAATCTAAAACTAAAAAAAATAAAATATATTCTATCGAAGTTAAAAGATATATAATAACAAGTGAAGCAACAATAAAAGAACTTAATCTTGAAGCATTAGAATCAACTTTAATAAAATTAAGTGGACATGAATAGGACATTACTATATAACCTTCTCTAACTCTAAATATAGGTGAAATTCTAGTATTATTTTCTTAATACAAAGTTACTATTTTAAATACTCATCTATTTTTTCAGCTATTTCATCAATAGCAGCTGTCGCTTTTCTGTAAAGAACTTTAGAAAATAAAGTATCATCGATTGATTCACTCTCTTCTAAATTATTTAAAATAGAATACTTGGCAGCTTTCGCCATACCATTAACCGAAATAACTTCACCACTTGTACCTATAACTACTAAAAATTCACAATCGCTAAGCTCTTGTGAGAGTTTTTCATACATTGGTGCAGACTCTCCAAAGAAAACAATATTTGGACGTAGTTTAGAAGAACAATTCGGGCATATTCCACCTTTAAACTCTTCAATTTTTTTATAAGCTATATCGAAAACACCTTCACATGAGCGACAACGTACTTCTGGCATAAATCCGTGTAAATGGATTACATCTTCATTATCAATACCAGCTTTTTCAAAAAGGTTATCTACATTTTGAGTTATAATAGCCACAGATGAACCATGTTCTTCTTTTATTTCAAATATTTTACGATGAACAAAATTAGGCGCTTTAAATTCTAACTCACGTCTACGTTTATCATAAAATTCTAATGTCAACGCTTCATTTTTTTCTAGTGAGTCATGGTTGCAAACAACATTAACATCATACTCTTCCCAAAGTCCACCACTATCTCTAAAGGTTTTTAAACCTGACTCAGCACTTAGTCCAGCGCCTGAGAATATTACCACTTTAGCCATAAAACTTTTCTCCCTTTATTTTCAGAAAAATTATTTTTCAAATATACTACTTTGTCTTACACTTATAAGATCTTGCTGGAAAAACTTGTAAAATTTCTTTAAAACGCTCTTTATTATTTTTATAATCAAAAAAATAATCTACAGGTTTATTATAAAGATAATTAAGTGCTAAGTCACTTGAATACGAAGCCATATCAAATATATTTTTTGCTGATATTCGAGAAACTTCAAATACTTTCTTTTCAATAGCATAATCTGATTCAAATACCTTTATAAAGTTATTATTCTTTGTTTCAAAAAATACAATAATGGCACCGGTTAACATTTTACAACTTTTTTCTTCGAGTTCTATTTCTATTTTACGTGCTTTTCTAACAAGTTCTTTGTCACATTCTTCATTAAAGTCTCCATTAGTAACATAACAGATATCATGTTCTTTACATGCTGCGTCAATAATATCAATAGGTTCTATATTTTTTAAAAAATCTGCTTCATTCGTTTTGGACTGTTTTAAAAAGTAAGGTGTATTTTTACCACAAAACTTTCCATGCAGTGAAAGATCAAAAATACTAACATCTTTTCCAAATAAAGTTAATTCTAAAAATAAGAATAAAAAAAGTCTCATAAACATGCTTTTCGCTTATATTTTATTTATAATCTAGCGTAATTAACGCTAATACATGCTTCTAATTTTTTCAAGTCGCTTAAGGCACTCTCTTTTACAATACCATCCACTAAAATAACAGCTAATGCTTGTGCCTTAGTATTTCTTGCTAATGAGAAATCAGATATATTTACACTGTGATTTGCCAAAGTAGAACCGATATTTCCAATTACACCTGGGACATCATTATTCTTAAATAAAATCATATCGCCTTTCAATGCTACTTCAATATCAAAACCATCAATTGCAACTATACGTTTCACTCCATCATCAAAAATAGTAGCCGAAATACTTGTACTACCTTCAGCAGTAGTAAGTTTAATAGTAATTAAATTTTTAAATACTGAAGATTCACCAAGTGCCTCTGATTCAATTTTAATACCCTTTTCTTTTGCCACAAAATCAGCATTTACATAGTTAATCGTATCTCCACTGTTCTCACTCATAGCACCAACTGCTACAAAAGTTGCTAAAGAATCAACATATTCTGAAATCTCACCATGACCAGATACTTTAATAGCAATAATTTGTGATTTATTAATTTGAGATTCTAAGAAACCTATTTTTTGACCCATTTCTAAGAATGGTTTTACAAAAATAGGTATTTTAGATTCATCAATTGGTAAATTCATTGCATGGAGGTATGCTATACCCTTTGCAGCTTCTATCGCATTTTCAGCAGCCTGTGTACCAATGTTAAATTGAGATTCATATGTATTTGCACCCAAGTGAGGTGATACTACAATATTATCAAGGTCAAGTAATGGGTGATCCGTTGCTGGCTCTTTATTAAATACATCAATACCTGCAAAACGAATTTTTCCTGATTTAAGATTATTAAAAAGTGCTTCTTCATTATAAAGACCGCCACGGGCACAGTTAATTACAACAACACCATCTTTCATTTGAGCAAATTCTTTCTCATCTATAATACCAATAGTCTCTTGATTTTTAGGCGTATGAATAGTAATAATATCACAAGATAAAATATCTTTAAATTCTTTTGTATATGTCATATTTAAGTCTGTAACCTTGCTTGGATGAATATATGGATCATAAGCAATAATATCCATCTCAAAAGCTGCTGCACGTTTTGCAACACGAGAACCGATATTACCAAAACCAATAACACCAAGTTTTTTCCCTTTCATTTCATGCCCATACCATTTTTCACGCTTCCAAATTCTTTGGTTTTTAAGGTGATCATGTGAATAAGGAAACATTCTCATACAAGAAAGCATATGTGCCATTGTAAGCTCTACTGCAGCTATTGTATTTGCTGTTGGTACATTCATAACAATAATACCCTCTTTAGAACAGCCAGCAATATCTACATTGTCAACACCAACTCCAGCACGAACAATAGCTTTCATATTTTTTGCATATTTAATAAAGTTTGCATCTACGTCTGTAGAGCTTCTTGTAATGGCTACATCAGCAGTTGGAATAATTTTTTCAACTAACTCTTTTTTATCTACATCTGCTGCCATGATAAAATTTATATTTTCATCAGCTTCTAACATTTTTAATCCAGCTTCATGGATATGATCGCAAACTACTACTGTGTATTGTTTTTGGCTCATTATTTGTATTCCTCTTTGTACGACGTAACTGTCGCTGATATTTGATAATTTTTAAGTACTTTTACTAAAGAATTGAGTTTTGCAATATTTTTAGAAAAAATAAGTAATTCTACTCCGTACGCATCTTTTTCAAGAAAGTATTTTAATTTATGCTGCTTTAACTCTTCTTTTAGACAAAATAATTGATAAGGATCTAAAAGGGGTGCAGATAGCTTATACGTAATAGCTTTAGTTATTCTTTCATCTAAGTCAACTTTTACATAAACTTCATTTACAGGATAAAAATATCCTAGTCTTTGTGATTTTGAAAAATGGTTTAGCCAAACTTGTTTAGGTTTTTCTTGAACCAATGAACTTTCATATACTAAAGGTTCAACCTCAATAAATTCATCTTCTGCATTTATTGAGATAAGAAATAAGACAATAAATATAGCTACTCCTATTCCAATAATAGGAGTAAACCAATTTAATATCTTTTGCAATACTTACTACTTCATTTGATCTTTAATTAAATCACCCAAAGAATGTGATGTATCGTCATTAATCTCAGCTAATAATGCTTGATTTTTAATGTAGTCTAACTTTTTAACAGATAAACGTATACGATCTCTTTTTGTATCAATAACAGCAATAGCAGCTTCAATTTCTTGACCAGCTTCAAGCTCTTCTTTTACAAGTGGAGTTAAATCTTCATCACGGATAAGTGCATCAACACCATCTTCTAAAGATACAAATACACCAAAGTCTTTGATATCACGAATAGTTCCCGTAACAATAGAATTATTATCATGTGTAGTCGCAAATTTATCAATAGGAGACTCTAAAAGAGTTTTTCTATTTAAAGATATTTTTTGATCTTCTGAATTAATTTTAGCTATTTTAACTTCAACTTCTTCCCCTGATTTTAAAACATCTTTACATTTTGTATTTTTATCCCAAGAGATATCTTGATTATGTAAAAGACCTTCAACACCAGCGATTCTCACAAAAGCGCCAAAGTCAGTAAGTGAAGTAACTATACCAGTTACAATATCACCTTCATTGTAGTTTTTTAAGAATTCATCAAATGGTTTTGGAAGTAATCTTTTAAGAGAAACTCTTAATTTATGTGTTTTAGAGTTAATTTCAATAACTTCAACATCAATTTCTTCGCCAACAGTTAAGTAATCATTAGGATTTTTAACGTTTTTGCTCCAAGAGATTTCAGAAATATGTAAGAAACCTTCAATATCATTTCCAAGATCAACAAATACACCGTATGCTTCAATATTTGAAACAGTTACTGTAATAGTATCACCTTCATCTAATTCTGATTCAACTTCAGCCCAAGGGTCTGGTTGCACAGCTTTAATAGAAAGAGAAAGATGTCTTTTATCTTTGTCATAAGAAATAGCTTTAACAGTTACGATATCGCCTTCTTTATAAAGTTTTGATGGGTTTACTGGACCCTTATAAGAAATTTCATTATAGTGAACAAGACCATCAACGCCACCAACATCTACGAACATTCCGTAAGAAGTGATTTTTTTGATTGAACCTTCAACAATAACATCTTCTGCCATAAGTTGATCAATAATTTCTTTCTTTCTTTTTCTTTCTTCGTTGAAAAGTTTTCTACGAGAAACAATAATTGAACTTTCAGCTTCATCAATCTTAACAACTTGTGCTTTGATTTTACGACCAACAACATCATCAGTATCTTTAAAAGCTGCTAATGAACGTGGCATAAAGAAAGAAACAGTATCTGCTTCAACTACATAACCACCACGGTTCTTCTTAGTAATAATACCTTCAATCACTAATTCTTCAAAGTCATCTTTATTTGCATTAATAAAATCAAGAGTTTTTTGTTGTTCTAAAACTTTTTTATAAGATATTTTAGGACGCTCATTATAGTATCCCATTACCATTACATTAATTTTATCACCAGTTTTAAAAATAAGCTCACCATCTACAGTAATCTCATCTAAACTAACAATACCCTCAAGCTTATCGCCAACACCAACTAATGCTCTGTTTTCATCTTCTTGAATCTCAACAATCTCACCTTCAACTATACGGCTTGTTTCTTGTTTCTTCTCGCTTGCTGCAAACATCTCTGCAAAATTTTCTTCTTCTTCAAATGATTCGTTATCGAACGCCATTACCTATCCTCTTGTTACATAAAAATTTCGTGATTATACCTAACAATAGGTTATATTTGTATTAAATATTTAGAATAAGAGAAAGAAATAGAAAATTTTATAATTTATAAGGTATTTTTTCAATTGAATGAATAACATTTTGAATAATCCAATCAGGAGTAGATGCACCAGCACTTATTCCACATGCTTTTTTCTCATTAAACCAACTATAGTCTATATCATTTTCATCTTCTATATGATAACTATCTTTGCAGTCATCACTCGATATATTAAACAGTTCTTTTGTATTGGAGGAATTTTTTCCACCAATAATAAGCATAACATCAGATTTTTGAGCAATTTTACGTACAGCATCTTGATTTTCAAAAGTAGCATTACAAATTGTATTAAAAACGCGAACTTCTTTATAACGAGGAATTAAATAATTAGCAATAGCCATATAGTCTTCAACCTTACGAGTCGTTTGAGCTATAAGAGCAATAGAGTCTTTAAATTTCATCGACTTTAACTCATGAACTGATGTTACGACCCGTGCACCATTAGTAGCATAAGACTTCACACCTTTAATTTCAGGATGTGTTTCATCACCAAAAATAATAACATCATATCCGGCTTCACTCATTTCCTGTGTAATTTCTTGAGGTTTGGTTACATAAGGACATGTTGCATCTATAACATTTATACCATCCTTATGCAAATCTGCTAATTCATCTTTAACAATTCCATGCGTTCTTACAATAGCAGTATCACCTACTTTAAATGTTTTATAGTTTTCGGTTAAACCTACTTTAAAATCTTTTGAAAGTCTATTTATCTCTTTTGAATTATGTATAAGAGGACCATAAGTAGAAGCATTTTCATTTTCTTCAGCAATCTTTATTGCTCGTTTCACACCAAAACAAAAACCATAGTTTTCGGCTAATTCAATTTTCATTACTTATATCCTTTCATTAAAGATACTATTTATACCTTAAAATTAAGAGTAGTTATCTCTTTCATTAAATCAAAAAAGTTTGGAAAAGAGGTATTAATACAATCCAAATCACTCACTTGCATTCCACATCGAAGACCTGCTATGATGAAACTCATAGCAATTCGATGATCACCATCACTATCTATACAAGAACTATTTAGTATACCACCTTTAACGGTATAACCATCTTCATATTCTGTTGTATCAATACCACATGCAGACAAACCATTCACAACTGTTGCTATTCTATCTGACTCTTTGACACGAAGCTCTTTAGCATTTTTTACAATACTTATACCCTCAGCACATGCAAAAGCAATTGAAAGAGCTGGAAGTTCATCAATTAACCAAGATATATTTGATTCAACTGTAATTGCTTTAAGTGGAGCATATGTAACTGTAATATCACCAATAGGTTCATATTTATTATCAGTTTCATTATAAGAAATATTTGCACCCATTCGCTCGAGTGCTTTAAAGGCTTCTATTCGAGTTGGATTAAATGTTACACCTTTTAAAACTATGTGAGAATGAGGTGTAATCGCAGCAGCAACAGCAAAGAAAAAAGCAGAAGAAGGATCAGCAGGAACTGTAATAATTAACGGTTCCAAAAGTTTTTTCATAGGGATAATCGTTGTCTTTAAACCCTTAACTTGTAAATCTGCACCCATTCCTTTTAACATTCTCTCAGTATGATCACGAGAAAGTTCTGGTTCTGTATAAGTACAAATTCCATCGGCTCTTAAGGCCGCCAATATCATTGCACTTTTCACTTGTGCGGAAGCTATTTTACTCTCATAATCAAAAGATTTAAGTGATGCTCCACGAATACTAAGTGGCGCTAAATCGCCATCATCTCTTCCATCAAGCTTCGCACCAATAGAAAGAAGCGGAGATGTAACTCTCTTCATTGGACGAGAACGAAGATACTTATCACCAGTTAAAATAAAATGACCATTTGCAGAACTTAAAAAGCCACAAAAAAGTCGCATACCAGTTCCTGAATTACCACAATCAAGTACTTCAAAACTCTCTTTTATTCCCGTAGACGTAATCTTAATTACCTCTCCATCATCTTCAACTGTAGCACCTAAGTTTTTAACAATTTCTAAGGTATTTAAAGTGTCTTCAGCTCGTAAAAAATTTCGTATTTCACTTGTACCCTCTGCAAGCATTGAAAACATTGCTGATCTATGTGAAATGGATTTATCTGGAGCTATAGTATTAATAGTTAAAGAAAAATCTTTGGCGGGGGATACCTTTACACTATTCACGAAGCCCTATTCCTAATTCATTTTTAAGTGCTTGTAAAATTCTATCCATAGATGCAGTAATATCCTCTTCTTCTAATGTTTTTTCCATTGACTGCAATACAAAACGAATAGATAAACTCATAGTATCACCTAAACTTTCATCACTGTATTTATCTACTGGATAAAAACGAATTAATTCTTCACTGGAATGATCAGTAATTACATCTTTTACTTTTTCAAACTGCATATTTTTTGGCATAATCACGCTTAAATCTCTATACGATGCTTGGTATTTAGATGTTTTTTGCGCTGTTTTTAGTTCTATTTTTATTTTTTCAAAGTCAATTTCACAGATATAGGTATCTTCTAAAGCATATGCTTTTTCAACTTCAGGATGTACCCGAAAAAGCTCACCTATAACTTCATTATTTACTATAATATTTGCAGATTGATACATATGAGATAACATATGTGATGTTTTTCCTTCTTTTAATTCAAAATCTCCAATAACATCAGAAATTTTTTGACTAAAAGTACCAAAGTCTATTTTAGAAGGCTTTCCAGCATTTAAAAGATTTTCTTTTTCTTTATCCCCACTAAATAAAAGTGCTAGTTTTAAAGACTCTTCTCTCGAAGCATTAAAAATCGAGCCAATTTCAAATAATTTTACTTGTGAATAACCAGACTTTACATTATGCGATGCAGCTTTTAGTAAGCCTGTCATAAGCGTTGTTCTTAAAGTATCTAAAGTATTCACTATTGGATTTAAAAGTTCCATTTCACTATCAATCGTTTCAAAACCATATTTTTCTAATATTTTCTTTTCATCAAATACAAAATGAATCGATTCAAAGAAGCCACTATTTGCACATTTATGTCTATAAATACTTCTTTTTTTATACTCAAAATAATCATCTTTGAGTTTATTATCTTCTGTAAATGTAAACGCACGTGAAGGAATATTGTCAATCCCTATCATGCGTACTATTTCTTCAATAATATCTTGTTTGTTAGAAATATCATGTCTATAACGAGGTACTGAAATCACAAAATTACCCGTTGTAGACTTCGAAGTGTCAAATCCAAGATTTTTAAGAATTTTACCAATGACTACTTGATTAATATCAGCACCAATTACTTCATCTACTTCATCTTTTGTTAAACTAATAATAGTATTTTTATATACATTACCATAATTAATATTACCGCTAAAAGATGAAGAGTCTGAACTACTTTCAAGTATATTTAAAAAACAAGAGATACCATTACTAAGTTCAGGCTCACTACCACGTGAAGTTCTATAAAATACAGGGCACGATGGTATTTTATTTAATGCCATTTGTTTTGAGATAACATCAGGTGGAATATAACTTGCCTCAAGCAATACTCTTCCATCTTTTTCTTTTACCCGTGAAATATCAGTTTGCATCACTCCAACAACAGAAGCTTTCTCCTCTGCCTTTATAGAAGCAAAAGCATTTTCATCTTCACATAATTCAACTTTAGCCAAAGAGGTATTATCATCATTGTTAGTAAAAAATTTATAGTCGTATGCTCTTAAAATAACACCACTACTATGTGTAGTATAAAGTAGTAAGGAGTCAATATCTGTTTCTCTCGTTTCATCAATTTGTACTAAACGTAATTTTACAACTAACGGTAAAGATAAATTTTTCAACTCAAGCACTTTATAGCTCAACTCAACATTTAATTCTTTCTCATGTGAAAGACTTAATAGTCTTCCAATCCCTTTTCTATTATCACTTTCATTTGCTGTATATTCTTTTAAAGGTCTGTCATATGCAGCACTCAAGTCTCGAGCAACACCACGTATACTTAAACAGTCACCTCTATTGGCAGTAAGTTCAATCTCTATTACATCATCATTAAAAAGTGGGTTTTCACGAACTTCTTGACCTAACTCGTATGTACCCATACTCGAGTCAACTTCTAAAATACCACTTTGGCAATCAACAAATCCAATTTCACTAGCAGAACAAATCATACCCTCAGAATCAACACCACGTAATTTTACAGGCTTAATAGCAAGACCACTAGGCATTACAGCACCAATCGTAGCTACTACAACATCAATACCAGCTCTAATATTTGAAGCCCCACATACAATCTGACGGATACTTGTACCAATATCTACCTTACAAACATTCAATTTATCTGCATCAGGATGTTTTTCACACTCAAGTACTGTACCAAAAATTATTTTTTTAGGTATTGTATAGCTTGTCAGTGAATCAACTTCTAGTCCTATCGAATTAAAAGTTTTACAAAGATCTTCTGTTGTAATTCCATCTAAATTTATCCATTCACTTAACCAACTTCTTGTTACTATCACTGAAACTGCTCCAACAACTTAATATCTCCCTCAAAAAGTGATCTTAAATCACCTATTTGGTGTATAAGCATTGCAAATCGTTCAACACCTAAACCAAATGCATACCCACTTACATTTTCATACTTTACAGCATTAAAAACATTTGGGTCAACTATACCACATCCAAGAACTTCTAGCCACCCAGTCTTAGAACAAACACGACAACCATTTCCTTCACAAAATACACATGAAATGTCTACTTCAGCAGAAGGTTCAGTAAATGGAAAGAATGATGGACGAAATCGCACTTCAATATCACCAAACATATACTTTAAAAAGTCTTCAAGTATAAACTTTAAATTAGCAAAAGAAACCTTGCCTTTTTCATCAACAAGCAAACCCTCTACCTGATGAAACATAGGAGTATGTGTTAAGTCGTAATCACGACGAAATACTGCTCCTGGTGCGATCATTCTAATAGGAGGTTTTGTACTTAGCATTGTTCTAATTTGTACAGGAGAGGTATGTGTACGAAGTAACATTTCATCTTTAAAATAAAAAGTATCTTGCATATCTCTAGCAGGATGGTATTTAGGAAGGTTTAATGCTTCAAAGTTATGAAAATCATCTTCAACCATACCTCCTGTTTTTACTGAAAAGTTCATTGATGAAAAATACTCAACTATTTTATCCATCGTTTCCATTACAGGGTGTAAGGCACCCGACTGAGACTTTGCACTAAAAAGTGAAACATCTATGGCCTCAGCTTTCATAGCGATTTGAAGTTCTATTGTTTGCAAAGTTATTTTCTTTGCTGTAAACTCATTCATAAGAGCACTTTTATGCGTGTTTAAATCTTTAGCAATTTGTGCTTTATTCTCATTTGGAGCAGTCTTCATTTTAGCAAATTCTTGTGCTAAAACACCCTTTTTTCCAAATACAGATATGCGAATCTCTTCAAGAGACTCTACACTTTGTGCTTTTTGTATTGCGTCGTACCATTCTTTCAATAGAGTCACCCATAATTTTTAAAATTTTGATAAGGATTATATAGAAATTTGCATTACAACTAGCTTCATCTTCTAAATCTATGATACAATTGTGATAAATACTTAAGAAATAAAAGGAAACAAATGTGCTTATTTTGCAAAATTATTAAAAAAGAAATCCCATCAAATATCATATTAGAAAATGATAATTTTCTAGCTTTTCACGATATTAACCCTAAGGCGCCCATTCATATATTGACCATCCCCAAACAACATTTCAATAGTTTTACCGATGTAACTCCAGAGACTATGGCTCAAATGACATCTTTTATTCAAGAAGTTGTAAAAGAAGTAAAAATCGAAGAGAGTGGATACAGAGTTATCACAAATATTGGTGAAAATGGTGGTCAAGAAGTGCCTCATTTACATTTTCATATTTTAGGTGGTACAAAACTTAAATGGGGTCACTTTAGTGACTCAGATCCACAAGGTCACTTTTAAAAAAAGTTTTTTGGATTCTCTCCCCATTCTCTTTTGGGTTGAAGAGAAACTTCATATGCTAAAAACATCAACATTAAACTACCAATTAATACACTAGTCATCTCAATCATCATACATCCTTTTATTTTTATTACTTATATTTTAGGAAAAAAAGAGAGAAAAGTTTCATTCCATGACAAATTGTCATGGAATTCGTAAAATTTGTATTTAATAAAGATTATTTAGCTTGGACAAGACTCGATTTCACCCATATCTATCTTCGTTCCAGCGCCAGAAATCATAGATTCATTTTCTTTAATCAAACTTCCATTATGAGTAATAGAATAGGAAATACTTGTTGTATCACGTATTGTATTTATTGTAGAACAGTATGTCTCAAGTGAAGCCATAACCCAACGAGAAGCCATAACATCATCTGCATTTGAATTAAAACTATACGTTAAATGGAGTGTATTAAACTTACAAGGATGTGACTCTGCACGAACAACTTCACCATCAACAACTAAGTCAGTTACTGTTTTATCTTGATTTTTTGGCATTAATATAAGATCAGTAGCAGTACATGTGATAATCCCTGATAAAAAATAATCAATTGGTGATATAATAGGACAGTCTATAATAAAACTACCTTTAGGAGTCTTCGCCTCAAATTTCATTCCATCTTTATGTGTTATTGTAACTTTCATTATTCTTTATTTCCTTGTAAATAATTTTTATAATATTGTAATTGTTCTTTCGTTCTTTGTGTTGCTGTTCCACCCTGAGAAGTTCTTGCATTCATCGAATGACGTAAACCTAAGTACTCCATAACATCTTCATTAATTCTTTCATCTATTTCTTTTAAATATTTAAAATCCATAGCAGATAAATCAGTCTTCAACTCTTCACCTTTTGCTACAGCGCGCCCTGTAATAAAATGCGCCTCACGAAATGGAATATCACATTTTTCAACTAAATAATCCGCTAAATCGGTTGCTGAGAGATGTCCAACCGCACATGCACTTTCCATGTTATGAGATTTCACTTCCATAGTTTTAATAGCTTCTTTTAAAATTTCAAGTGAAATTTCAGCAGTTTCGACTGCGTCAAAAACACCCTCTTTATCTTCTTGCGTGTCTTTATTATATGCAAGGGGAAGACCTTTCATAACAGTTAGTAGACCCATTAAAGAACCATAAACCCTACCTGTTTTTCCACGTAAAAGTTCTGGAACATCAGGATTTTTCTTTTGAGGCATAATGGAACTACCAGTTGAATACGCATCACTTAACTCAACAAAGCCGAACTCATAAGAAGACCACATTACAAGTTCTTCACTCAAACGTGAAATATGCATCATCATTGTTGCAATATTAAACAAAATTTCAAGTGCAAAATCTCTATCACTTACCGTATCTAAACAGTTAATACTTACACTATCAAAACCTAAAATAGAAGCTGTCATATTTCTGTCTACATCATGTGGAGTCCCTGCAAGTGCTGCACAACCAAGAGGTGAAACATTATTACGTTTTGCAGAACTCTCAAATCGTTCGATATCTCTTGTAAACATTGCTAAATATGCAGCTAAGTGAAACGCAAAGTTAATTGGTTGTGCATGTTGTAAATGTGTCATTCCTGGAATAAGTGTCTCTGTGTGTTTTTCAGCTACCACAATCACTTCAGTCATGAGTAACTTTAAAGCTTCTACTATTTCTAAATTCTTACGAATGACAAAACGTCTAAAATCAACAGCTACTTGATCATTTCTACTTCGAGCAGTATGAAGTTTTTTACCAGCATCACCAATAATTGCTGTTAATCTTTTCTCGATACCCATATGCAAATCTTCATCAGCTATATTCCACTCAAATACATCCGATTCAATCTCAGATACAATTTGGTTAAGACCCTCTGTAATTTGACGAAATTCTTCTGTATTTAAAATACCCTGTTTTGTAAGCATTGCTGCATGAGCAAGAGAACCATCAATATCTTCGCGATAAAGTTTTCTGTCATACATAATCGAAGCATTAAATTGATCTAATAAACTTGAAGCGCTTGTAGAGAAGCGACCTGACCACATTTTGTCCATTGCTATTTCCTTAAATTATATAAAAAGTTTTGTATTTTATCTAAAACAAACTTTATTTATGAAAGTTGATACTTTTTATAAAGAGTATCATCAAAGTTCCAGATACCTCTTTGTTTTAATGACGCAATAACACGAGGGGTACACGTAACATCATCTGGCCATTCTCTATCGTAGTTATCTAGTTTATTTTTATTTGTACCGTCAATACAGACCATCAGATTATTTATAAAAATATCTCTTTGGGCATCAATATTATTTGTAACTCTCCAAACTAACATATAAGGATTGTCAATATCATTTTTTTCAAAATCTATAAAAACAACTACTCTTAAATAAACACTAAGTGCTTCAAGAATTTGAAAATGGTTTTTACATGTTTGTGTTTTAACTAATGAAATAACTGTAATTGGATTTTTTGTTCGTGTCATGTATTGGCGTAAATCTACAACACTTGGTATTATAGCTTTGACTTTTTTTAAAAGTAAATCATCATCTATATATTGAGGAGCATCGATAACATGTGCCGCTGTTGCATCAATACCTAATTTTCCACCGACTAATGTTTCAGGAGAAGAATGATCAAGTGCATCTAAAATTCCCTCTGTTATAAACATACTTTTAGGTGTAAATCTATTTAAAATATACGTAGCTAAAGCATGGTAGTTATCTAACTTAGGAGCATTTTCATCAACAAAAATTGCGTGTTTAACAAAGCTCATCTGTCCTACACCCCAAAAAGCATGCATAAACTGTTTTGCATGTCCTTTATATAAAGTTTTCATCTTTCCAATAATGAGATTATGAAAACCTGCATTCTCTGGCATGTGGTAATCGAGTAAATCTGGAGCGGTTGTTTTTAAAAGAGGGAAAAATATTTTTCCCGTCGCCCAACCCATATACTTATCTTCCAAAGGTGGTTTTCCTACTACTGTTGCTAAAAATACCTTCTCTTCTTTCATTGTAATGGCACTTACTTCCATCACAGGATAAGGTTCTTCTAAAGTATAGTATCCAGTATGATCCCCAAAAGGACCCTCTGTTTTTAATTCATTTGTATCTACCCAACCCTCTATAACATAATCAACATCTGTTGGAATATAAAGAGGTGTCGTTAACGACTTAATGATTTTTGCTGGTGTTTTTGTAATAAGACCATACATTAAAAGTTCATTTACACCATAAGGTAGAGGAGCTGTAGCGCACCATGTATAAAGGGGATTACCACCAATAGCAATACTCACAGGCATTTTTTTACCCGCTTTTTGGTACTGATCGAAAAAGTGAGAAGAATCTTTATGTATTTGCCAATGCATTCCTAAATGGTTTTTATCATACACTTGAAGTCTATACATTCCAAGATTAACCATATCGCCATCAAGTGATTGTGTATATACTTGTCCCATTGTAATAAAAGGACCACCATCTTGTTCCCATGTAGTTAAAACAGGTAATGAAGTAAGGTCAATAGCATCATGGAGAAACTGAACTTCTTGACATTGAGCCTTACCTTTAACTCTCTTTGGAAAAACATTTTTAAGTGCAAACATTTGAGATGCCATCGATATTTTATCGGCTATTCCAGTTGGAGGCTTCATATGTAAAAGTGACGTAATTTCATCTGCAATAGACTCAATAGTACGACCAAAAAGGAGTTCACAACGTCTATAAGAACCAAATACATTCATAAGAACAGGTTCTTCAAATTTTTTATTATTTTTTTTATCTACTACATTTGTAAAAAGAAGGGCTTTGCCTCCATGACTTTTTTTCACTTCTGCATATGCAATATGCGAAATTTCAAGATAAATATCGAGTTCATCTTCAATAGTTATTAATTCATTGTTATTTTTTAAAAGTTCTATCGTTTTTTTCATTTTTTATCTTTAATTCAATTTCTTTTACACTACAGTCTTTGTGGCATCTCATCTTTAAAAGCAATTTTTTCTGCATTTTCAAGAATTTTGAGTGCACCATTATTAATCATAATATCTGCCATTGTACTACCTAAATTTTTACTTTTTGTAATTTCACTTATAATCTTTTCATTCATAATCTGTGTTCCATCAGGAAAACCTATCATTGTTCTAAAAATAATATTCTTACCTTCAATAACTGCATTACATGCAACTGGTGCAGAACATCCAGCCCCAATTTTTGAAATAAAATCTCTTTCTATTTGTGTACAAATAAATGTATTTTCATCATTCAAACTTTGTGCTATTTCACGAATTTTTGCATTGTCTGCAACTATTTCTATTCCAAGTGCAGCTTGACCCATTGGAGGTATCATCATATCAAGTGAAAGCTTTTGCGTAAAAGGGATATTTTTTAATAAATCTAATCGATGAAGACCTATCCACGCTAAAATAATTGCATCATACTGCCCTTCTCCTAGCTTTCTTAAACGTGTATTTACATTACCCCGTAAATCTTTCACCTTTAAATCAGGACGTTGTTGTAAAAGTTGCATTCTACGACGTAAACTTGTAGTTCCTACAACCGCACCCATGGGTAAAGCATCTAAATTTTCATATTTATGTGATAGAAAAACATCACTTTGGTCTTGTCTTTGTGTTACGCAAACTAATTCTAAGCCCTCAGGTATATATGTAGGAACATCTTTTAAACTATGAACAGCAATATCTGCTTCGCCAGCAAGCATTGCATCTTCAAGTTCTTTGGTAAAATGTCCTTTTCCGCCTATAAGTGCTAGTGGTTTATCTAAGATCTTATCACCATTACTCACTATTTTATTAAGTGCAACTGTAATCTCAGGATACAATTTTTCAATTCTTTCTTTAATATGGTATGCTTGCCAAAGAGCTAAATCAGAAACCCTTGTTGCTATAATAAGTTTATTCATTAACTATTTAGCCTCTTTATATTTTCTTTTTGTTTTATCTACTATACCATTAAAAAACATTGTTGGAGTTCCTTGAACCATAACATCATCTGCAGTTTTTAAGTCATTTTTAAAATGTGCCATTACTTTTGCAGATCTTATATCTGATGGTTTAATATTTGTTTTCATTGTTTTATTAAAAGCTTTTAAAATTTTCTTTACATCTCTTTGTTTAGAATTAATACTAATGTCATACATTTTAAGCACAACATCTTTTACACCTTGCATCTCAGCCGCTATTGCAGCTTGTGAAAGTTCTACAGCTGCTGGATGAAGATTTGGAAGAGGAAAATGGTAGTAGTAAATTGCAAATTTATGAGGACTTTTTTTCATATACTTAATAGCTTCAGGTACAAAAGTTCCACAAAATGGGCATAAAGGGTCTGAAAAAATAACTACCTTATGTTTTGCATTTGCATTTCCATAAATTAAATTTTCTTTTGAATAATAAGAATCTTTAAATTTTGGACTTACTAAATCTCGTAAAGACTCTCCATTAGAAAGGTTTGTTAACTCTTTTGTAATTAATTGACCATCCGTAAACCAAATCATTTTTTGTTTTATTTTTTTGTCTTTACCTTTAGTCTTTAGAGTTGCGTCTACAGTTACAATAGCCGCTTTCCATCTTTTAATATCTTTAAGAGTAAGCATCTCATTTACTTTTACTTTTAAAGAAGTGATACTTGGATTTTCACTAAACTTATCTTCTAAAAAAGACTCGATTTTTTTATTTTCATTTGCAGTTGCTAGCGTAATAAGTAACGCGGATGCTGTAAGTACTTTTACTATCATTTTTTATACCTTTTTTATTTTATCATCGTATTATTTGTAATAACTTCTACATCAATGATGTTTGGATCCATATTCGTAGTATAGTTTTCACTTTCATACGACTTGCATTTTTCAGATTTTACATGATAACGGTTAACAAGCATAGATGTAAAAATGCTAAACTGCATAATAAGTCCTACTATATCTGTTAAGAAACCAGGAACAATTAAAAGAATAGCTCCAAAAAGTGTAAATAAATTCAAACGCTGAAACTGTTCTAAGTCCATACAGTTACATGTGAGAGCTGACATATTTTCCATAAGTGTTTTTCTAAAATTAATTAAGATAGACACACCTATAAATGCACTCAAAATAATTGCACTAAAGGTAATAAGTCCACCAAAATATGCTGATATATTTGTAGATACCATAACTTCTAAAAAAATATAAAATATAAAATAGAGCATTTAGAGAAGATCCATAATATGTGTCAAAATAGCATCTACTGAAACTGAAGTTTTTTCAGTTGTTTTTCTATCATAAACCTGAACAGAACCATTCACTAATTCTTTTCCTATTATTACGGTATATGGGAAACCAATAAGCTCTGCATCTTTCATTTTAAAACCAAATCTTTCTTTTCTATCATCTAAAATAACTTCAATGTTTTTTTCTTGCAACTCTGTATAAAGTTTTTCTCCAAGAGCCATTTGTGCTTCATCTTTTATATTTGAAACCATAATATTAACTGTATAAGGTGCTGTTTCTTTTGTCCAGATACAACCATTTTCATCATGGTTTTGTTCTATTACCGATGCCACAAGTCTACTTATACCTATTCCAAATGTTGCCATATGGAATGCTTGTGGTTTACCATTCTCGTCATTAAATTTTGCATCTAAAGCACTTGAATACGTGTCCCCAAGTTGAAATATATGTCCAACTTCGATACCTTTTTTAAAGCTAAGTGTTCCACCACATGTACATTTCTCTTCGATATTTTTTAAAGAAAGTTCTTCATACGATTTTTCATTTAAAGCATCTATCTCTTCTTCACTTTCAAAAATCTTTTCAATATTTGCACCATACTCACATGTATTACAAATAACTATAGTATCCTCTCCACTATCTGCTAAAACGTGGAACTCTTTACTACCTGTTCCACCTATTGCACCAGAGTCTGCTTCAACTACACGAAAATCAACACCTAATCTTGTAAAAATTTTCTTATATGTTGCTTCCATCATATCAAATTCACGTTTCATATCTTCTAGTGAAGCATGAAAAGAATACGCATCTTTCATTAAAAATTCACGTCCACGTAAAAGTCCATAACGTGGTCTTGCTTCATCACGAAATTTCGTATTAATTTGGTAAAGGTTCAGTGGTAAATCCTTATAAGAATTTACTCTATTTTTCACAAGAGCTACCATCGCTTCTTCATTCGTAGGACTTAGAACAAACTCTGCTTCATTTCTATCTTTTATACGAAGCATCTCTTTGCCCATAGTTTCAGCTCGACCACTTTTTTCCCATAAAGCTATTGGAGTTACAAAAGAAAGTTGTACCTCATTACATCCTGCCTTATCTAATTCTTCTTTCACTATATTTTTAATTTTTTCTAAAACTATTTTCCCTAAAGGCATATAGTTATAAAGTCCTGAACCTTGTTGATTTATGAAACCACCACGTACTAAAAACTGATGTGATGGAAGGGTAGCATCTGATGGTGCCTCTTTTGTTGTTGGTATGAATGCTCTACTTCTTCGCACATATTTCCTTTATAAAATCTGGTTTTTTTATTTTGTCTTTATCAATACTTTTAGAAAAAATCTGCATCATATTTGAAGAAATATCTATTATTGATTCTTCTGAAGTATTTCGCATACTCGAAGTCATATCATGTAAAAATCTTTTAAGTGCTTGTTCACACATTTTTTGTGCTACTTTTTCATATTCTAAAGGAAGAAAGCCTTTTGTAATAACACGACTACTTTCTTCTTTTGCAGCCTTATATGCTTTGATATAAATTTCTTTAATAATAGGCTCAATATCTAAAGATTCTAAAGATTCAAAAAATTCAATAATTGCTCGTCCAATAATTCCATGTGCCGCTTTTGAGGCTTGTTCTCTAAACTTGACATTATCATCAACAATCATTTTTAAATCATCAATAACATAAAGATTAATTCGCTCACCCTTATGGTAATTAATATCACGTGGAAGTGCTAAATCGAACCAGTATCTTTCAAAATCACATGGAAGGATAATTGCATCTGTAATAATTGGTACAGCAGATGATGTAGCAGTAAAAAGAATATCAAATTCGTTTACAGCTGTCGATAGCTTTTCATAATCAAGAACTTGTGTACCACATGCAAGAGCTAAAGCTTCTGCCTTGTGTTTTGTTCTATTCATAATACAAACATCTGCACCGGCAGAAACCAAATGTCTCGCCGTAATTTCAGACATTTCACCAGCACCAATTACAAGTGCTTTTTTATCTGATAAATCATTCATTAATTCTTTTAGTTTTGAGACAGCAACACTTGCCATTGAAACAGGTTTTGATGAAATCTCTGTTGTATTCCTAACCTTTGCAGCACAACGAAATGCACTTTTCATTGTACGTGCTAACTTTTTAGAACAGTAGCCATTATCATGTGAAAAACGAAAGGCATCTTTGAGTTGTCCTACAATTTGTGTTTCACCAATAACCATAGAATCTAAAGAAGAGGCAACTGTAAAAATATGGTGAATAGCACTGCTATTATCATAAATATCTGCGCGACCTTCGAGTTCTTCTTCACTAATGCCCGAACGTTGACTAAGCATTGCAAAAATATGTTTTGTAGCTTCTATAATGTCACTACAAGAGCAGAGTACTTCCATTCTGTTACATGTGGAAATAAGAATAGACTCATTAATAACCTTGGATGCATTCAGCTTATTTAAACATCCATGCATATCTTCATCGTTGGGGTAGGATAATTTTTCTCTTATTTCAATACTAGAATTTTTATGTGAGAAACATATATTTAAATAATGCATTAATAACTTCTTTTTATCATAGTTTGTAAAATCTCTATAAGTGCTGTTTCTTCCTTTACAGCATTCATTGCTTCATGTGAGAGTTCTTTTGCAAGTGCAAAAGATTTTTCAATACACTTATGTTTTTGCATCTCTTGCTTTATCCACAAAGCTTCACTTGTATCGATAGTCTTCGCATGTGAATTTTTTAATCGTTTTTTGTCATCTTCATGCAACGACGCATATAAATAAATATAAGGCAATGTACATTTTCCTTCCACAAAATCATTCATCGTAGGTTTTCCAAGTGTTTTTTCATCTGAAGTAATATCTAAAATATCATCAATAATTTGAAAAGAAAGACCAAGATTACGTCCATAGATACTATGTGCTTTTTCATCTTTCCCACTAAGCATAGCAGCCGCAATTGCCGCCGCTTCGATAAGTGTCGCAGTTTTTAAATAGAGCATATCAAGGTACTTTTTTGCATCAAAATTAAACGTATCTGCCATCATTACATCCATCATTTCACCCTTTGAAAGGGCAGTAACAGAAGAAGCAATAACTTTTGCAATAGAAGGGTCAAAACGTACAAGTTCCGTAAAACCCTTAGAGTATAAAACATCACCAAGCATAACAGCCGTTTTACTTCCATGTGTTGCATTTACAGAAGTAACTCCACGACGTGTGAGTGCATCATCTATTACATCGTCATGCAATAAACTTGCAGCATGAATCAATTCTACAATAGCTGCTAAAAGTGGAGCTTGTTCATGCGTAGGTGCAATTTTTAAAATAAGTTTTGCTCGTAATCTTTTACCACCAGATAGCATCGAAAACAAACGTGTCACTTCCTCATAGTCTATCTCTTTAATTAATCTTGCTATTTCACTCTCAACTCTTTGCATTATCTCTCTTTACTTCTCTTTTAAATATTCTAAAGTTACTACACCTGTGTCATCAGATAAGTACATTTTGAATGTCGCTTTATTTGTTTTATAATTAAACTCTATAAACTTTACCAATAAATAAGGAACTTTTATAGAACCTAAACCCTTTGGCATTAAATCGACACGGAAACTTCTATTTTTATGTCTTAAATAAAGCATGTTTTGAGCCACTATTCTATCATAGGAACGTAAAATTACTAAGCCATTATTTACATATAATGTCCATCTAAACTTAAAAAGTTTTGCAATTTTTCCATATGTAACAAGTATTTTTTTATGCTCATCTTTTTTTAATTCAATTGTATCTATACTTTTATATTCATTTGCTCCAAGAGCAGTAAATAAAAAGAAGCATAGAACTAAAATTTTCAATAAAGATTTTTTCATAATTTCTTTATCATTATAACTCATTTTATTTAACTATTTGTGTACCAACACCCTCTGAAGTAAAAAGTTCTAAAAGCATTGAGTGTTCTAACCTTCCATCAATAATATGCGCTTTATGAACACCACCATTAATCGCTTCTAAACATGCATCTACTTTTGGAACCATTCCTCCGTGAATCGTACCATCCGCTTTGAGTGCTTCAACCTCATCTTTTGTTAAAGTGTCAAGAAGTACTTTGTCATTATTGAGCACTCCAGCAGTATCTGTAAGAAAAATAATTTTATTTGCACCAATAGCCTTGGCAACATACGAAGCACAAAGATCAGCATTAATATTAAAACCAGGATGTCCCATCTCTTCACCAGCAGCAATAGGCGCAATAACAGGAATGAATTTTTCATCCATAAGATTCATAATTACATCTGATTTAACATTTGTAATATTTCCAGTTAAACCCCATTTTGCGAAGTCTTTTGCAACTCCAGTTATAAAATGTGCATCTTTACCACTCACACCAATAGCCTTTGCACCATGTGAGTTTAAAAGAGAAACTAAATCTTTATTAATTTCTCCACTTAAAATCATCTCTGCAATACGCATAACTTCTTTAGTAGTCACACGTTGTCCTTCTATGAACTTTGTTTCTATACTGAGAGCACCGAGCATTTCAGTAATTTTACTACCACCACCGTGAATAATAACAGGACGAATCCCAACAAGATACATAAGTAAAATATCTTCAGCAAATTTCTCTTTTAACTGTGGTGATGTTTGTGCTGATCCACCATATTTAATTACTACTATTTCTTTATTAAACTCTTTTATAAACGGCAAGGCATCAAGAAGTGTTTTTACCGTTTCAATTTTCTTTTGCAATATAATTTCCTATTATTTCATATACTTTTTCATCAACTTCCACATGTAAATCAAGTAGCGATAATGGAAGCCCAAAAGATTGCACTTTTACAAAATCTTTATACGTTACTAAAAGTGAATCTGAGCCATCATTACTAAGAATATCTTCTAATTCACTTTTTTTAAAGGAATAATGATCTTCAAAATAATGTTTACTCACAACTGAGGGTAAAAACTTATCTAACCTCTGTGGTCGAGCAATAGCTGTAACAAGTGACATTTTATCATATTTGTCTTTAAGCTCTACTACTCTTTTAAAGTCACTTCCTTCTTGGAGTACATATGCTTCTTTAGAATTCCAAAGTCTTTCTCTAAAAGCACCCGATGGAAAACAGCGTTTATTAGCCACAGTCACATCAATTAAAAAATCTAATTTTTTAATTCCATGTTTAGAGTAAGCATCATCTAAAAAGATTATTTTAGCACCTAGTTCTTTTGCTTTTTCTATACCTTTTGTTCTATCTTCACTAACTATAACAAGAGAATGTGGTACTTTATGCGCATAAATCATCGCCTCATCACCACTTACTTTAACATCACATAAAATTGCATCTTTATTTTTAACAATATAAAGACCCCTACTCTCTCTCCCATAACCACGTAAAATAATTGCTACATCTTCATATCTTAAAGCTAAGGCACTCGTAAGTGGTGTTTTGCCACTCCCACCAACACTAAGGTTTCCTATACTTATAATGGGAATAGAAAAGTCATAGGGTGTTTTACTTTTATAACGAAGCCACATAATGAAGCAATAAAGAAACGAAAGTGGTACGAGAAAAAAAGAAAGAGTTTTTTGAAAAATATTTGGGTTGTAGAAGTATTCTTCAACCCAAAATACAAAAGATTTGAAAGAGATTATTTTACACTCTTGAAGATGCTATTTTTTTGATTTTATCACATACAAATTTAACTTCTTTGTCTGTCATACCTGTGTACATTGGAAGAGATAAAACTTGTTGGTATGTTCGAAGAGCTACAGGAAAATCATTTATTCGTAAAGAATATTTTGATTTATAGTATGTTAAAAAATGTAAAGGAATATAATGTAGACCTGTCTCAATACCCTCTTTTTTAAGCTCCACAGCAAAAGAATCACGATTTTTATCAATTTTCACTATATAAAGAGAAAAAGGATGTTCTTCGTTTTCGCTCCTTGGTACACGTACATGTTCAACAGATGCAAGCGCTTTTGTATACATTTCTGCTATCTCTTGATGTCTCGTAATATTGGCATCTTGTTCCATTATCTGCGCACGAATATAGGCTGCATTTAATTCACTCATCGTATAATCATTACCAATATCAATAACTTCATAAATATATTCTAAAGCATCTTCATCTCTTGTTATTCCATGATTACGAAGAAGTTTCGCTCTTTGCATAATTTCTTCATCATTTGTAACAAGCATACCACCATTACAAATATTTTTCTTTAAATGTGGTGAAAAATCAAAACAGGTTACATCAGCACCCGTTGAGCCTATTTTTTCACCTTTATATGTAGCACCAAATGAATCATTTGCATTTTCTACAATTTTTACATCATAAATTTTAGCCATTGAATAAAGTCTTTGTAAATCAATAGTATCACCAGCTATATGTGTAATAATTACAGCTTTTAATTTTTTAGACTGATTATCTTCTAGGTAATTTTCGAGTGCATCAAGATTTATGTTGTACGTATCTGCATCAATGTCAATAAATACAGGTTCAGCATCAAAATGACGAACAACTTCTGGTACATTAGGATGCGCATTTACAGAACATACTACTTTATCACCACGCTTGAGGTCAAAAGCCAACATTGCTAAGTGCAGTGCATCTGTACCATGTGAAGTAGCTATTGCGTATTCAACTCCAATATATGAAGAAAATTCATCTTCAAGTTGTCCTACTTGATTAACATCTTCCCCATCTAAAGCATCGCTTACATTTGAGTGTGCTTCTCTTCCACTAATAAATTTACTAAATGGTATTTTAGTTTTCATAATATTTTCCTATAGTCTTATATCTCGAGGATAATTAAAGTCATGATTTAAAGTTCGTGATGTTAACTTTGCGATAAGTGGCATTTTTCTTTTAAAATGATTACGAAAAATTCTCTCTATTATCATATCTAACATCTTGGTATCATGTCCTAAACGAATAATTTCACTGCGCTGTAGCCTCTTCTCTACATACAGTTTCATTACCTCATCTAATTTTTCGTAAGTATACCCTAAATCATCCTCATCACTCTGACCATCCCAAAGGTCTGCCGATGGAGGCTTTTTAATGATACTCTTTGTTACACCTAAATACTCTGCTAATTCAAAAACTTCACTTTTATACAAATCACCTATAGGATTGAGTGCACTTGCAAGGTCTCCATTAAGTGTACCATACCCTAACATAAGTTCACTTTTGTTACTTGTTCCTAGTACAAGAGCATTTTCTCTTGCTGAAATATCAAAGATCGTAGACATACGCATACGAGAAGAAAAGTTTCCTTTTCTAAGATTGTTAAGATTTGGATTCATCTCTTCATATGCACGAAGCATAGGTTCTATTGAAGCAGTCTCTGAACGAAGATTAAAATCACGACATAATTCATCTGCATCAGCTAAAGAACTTTGCGAAGAATACTGCGATGGCATTTTCACACAAAGTAAATCATCTTTAAAAACTCTTTGTGCTAAAACTGCTACAACAGCAGAATCAAGACCACCACTTAAACCAATAACAACCTTTAAAATTCCAGTTTTTCTCACTTCGTTATCTAAAAAATGTTCTAAATAATCTGTAATTTGCGAGTATTTACTCATAATAATTTTGAAACCTTTTCTTTATTTATATTTAAATTGTAGCTAAAATACTTTAACAAACTTCTTTATGTGCCATGTGCTTTAATTCACTACAAGAGAACCCTGCTTCTTTTCTAGCTTCTATATTAATATTTTTAGCTCTTAAAAACCCTTGTGGATAGTACTTCTTTATGATTTCAAAGTATATTTCGCTTGATACACCCTCTTTCTCACATGCGTAAGTGAACCAAACATCGCCTTTTTTCACATGCTCTACTTCTTCTTCTAAAATAATGCTTAGGACGTTTATAATTTTTTCTATCATTTCACTTTTTGGAAGCTTGTGAAGTTTTTTTAAAATCAAAGGTGTTGCATCAAGTCCATTTGCTTCTAAGTACCTCGGAACGACTGCCATACGCTCAAGTAAGGTTTGGGTTCTTTGACTTGCTTCAAACAAGGCATTATGTACATTCACTGCTCCATAACTTGAACCTAGCTCATGCAAGAGTTCTTCTAACATAAGAAAATGACGTATTTCATCATTTGCTACATCTAGCCAATCATCATAATACTTCTTTGGCATGTGGGAAAACCTATACGCACCATCAAGTGCTAGATCAATAGCTGAGTATTCTATATGCGCAATAGCATGAACGAGGACTATTTGTCCCTCTTTTGCAGTTAAGTTACTTCTTTTTGGTACGTCTTGTGGTGGTACTACTGTACATGTGGAAATATAAGAAGGATTCTCAAATAGTAATGCATTATACGTATCTTCAAATAAAACATTCCCTTTTTTATATTTTGTATAAAAATACTGAAACATTTGTATCTTACAATGTGGTATCTTTTCTTTTAAAATAGCTTCTAGGTGCGTAAAAAATTGCATATGGACTTCATCTTCTTTAAGTAATTTATATTAAAAAGATTATAACAAAGCTTTGTAACTAAAAAACTGTATTATTATCTCATTATTTTAAAGAGGTACTTATGGCTAATTATGTAAGCGATGGCAAAAAACTTATAAATGTAGAATACGATGTAATACCTACACTCAACGATACGGTAGATGGTATGATGGTAATTTCAACTGACAGAAGAGCAGACGATGAGTACGCTGTTTTTTTAATGGCTCTCAATGGCTCCGTTTGTTGTTATATTTTTGATGAGATTTTCATAGTTGGGAAAGTTGATGGGTTTGACAACCTTATAAAAGCCGTAGAAGCTTGGCAAGATGGTGAAATATAATGCGTGTTAAAGTACAACCCATGGGTCCGTACCAAACAAATTGCTATATTATTACTGTAGATGGAAAAGACTTTATAATTGACCCTGGGGTAGACGCAACTGCTTGGGTAAGTGCTAATGTCACCAATCCTGTAGCAATTTTAAACACACATGGACACTTTGACCATGTATGGTCCAACACAGAAGTACAAGAAAAATTCAACATTCCTCTTTACACTCCAAAAGGTGATGTAATGCTTCTTACATCAAGTGATTGGATGCCTGATTTACCACCTTCTTATCCGGATGTAGTAGTTGAACCTGATAATAAAGAATTTGAAATTCAAGGTGTGAAAATTAAATTTCGTCATTTTCCTGGACACTGCCCCGGATGCTCAACCATAGAAATAGGTGATGCTATGTTTAGTGGAGACTTTATTTTTGAGCGTTCTATTGGAAGAACTGATTTTCCATATTCTAACCCCCAAGATATGAAAGACTCTTTAGAACGATTTAAAAAAATCACTTATGATAAAATTCTCTATCCTGGTCATGGTGGTACTACCACTATAAAGCAAGAACAACAGCACGCTGATTATTGGATAAGGACTCTTTAATGCGAGATAATTTTAAAGACAAAGCAAACAACTGGGACAAAGGAAGTACACGAACCAACGGTGCTAAAACTATCGCAAATGCTATAGAGAAAAAAATTGTACTCAACGCACACATGCGCGTTATGGACTTTGGTGTAGGTACTGGTCTTTTAGGTTTTGAAATAGCTAAGAGTGTAGAAGAAGTTATCGGTGTTGATACTTCAAAGGCTATGCTTGAAAAACTAGAAGAAAAAAACACAACAGACTTAAGCATAGAACCCTGGCATGTGGATATTGTCACAAATCCTACTTCAGAAATTTTTGACGGTATTGTCAGTTCAATGACACTCCACCATGTAGAAAATCTAAAACTTTTCTTTCAAACTATATATAAAAATATAAATAAAAATGGTTTTTTAGCCATAGCTGATTTGGAGAAAGAAGATGGTACTTTTCATTCAGACAACACGGGTGTTTACCACTTTGGTTTTGACAAAGAGGAGCTTTGTCAAATCGTTGAAGCATGTGGCTTTAAAAATGTAATTTTTGAAAATATTAACACCATTAAAAAACCACAAAGAGACTTTGGAGTATTTTTACTCACTGCGATTAAATAATTCCACTCTCTCCATGTTGTTTGGAATCACCATCAATGAGCTTTAATTTTAAGACATGTCTTTCTGTAATGACTGTCTTAAATTCACCCTCAAAAACTTTAATATCATGAACATGACCTACTACATGAACATTTCGCTTTTTACCTTCTAACTGACGAGCTCTTGCCACAAAGTTTACCTCATCATGAAATTTTACAGGAGAGAGAAACTGACAATCACTCGCAACTAAAACAACATTTTTTTCATTTACAGCAACCATAGCCGCATAATCCGCAGCACAAAAAATAAAACCTCCATGAATAAGACCAATACTATCAGCGATCATTTCAGGAGTTGTTGTCAGACGAAGTTCAACATAACCTTTTTCTAAAGTAATAATTTCACCATTAAGTTCTGAATTCACTTTTTCATGTGTTTGAATAAGAGTAGGCTCTTCATCATTTATATAATCTTCTAATTCTAACTCTTCGTCTGGTATCTCTTCTGTCATTTTTTGTCCTTTATTAATCGTACATATACTCTTGCTGGAGCTGGATAGCCTTCTACTGTCTTGGTTGTATCTTCTGGATCTAAAAAGTCTTCTAACGACTGCCCTTCTATCCACTCTGTTTTTCTTTGCTCATTAGCTTGTGTCACAGAAGTTTCTAAAACTTCAAAACTAGAAAATCCTGCTCGTAAACACCAGTTTTTTAATGCCCCTATAGTAGGAACAAAATAAATATTTGGTATTTTAGAATACGAGGACTCGGGACATAAACACATCTCCCCCTCGCCTTGTATATAAAAAGTATCAAGAATCACTTCACCCTTTTTATCAAGCCCTTTATAAAGTTGTTTAAGCATTGCAACAGGATCACTTCTATGGTATAAAACACCTAAACAAAAAATTATATCGAATTTTTCTTCATAAAATTCCACATGCTCAACACCTAAGAGCTCATAAACTATGTCACTTTTGACAAAGTGATTTATAAAATCAAACTGTGTTTTATAAAGTGGCGAAGGATCGAATCCTACGAGTGACTTTGGAGCATCTTCTTGCATACGAAACAAATAGTAACCATTGTTACACCCTATATCGGCAACTCTTTTATCTTTTAAATTAAAATGTGGTCGTAATAAGTTATATTTTATATTACTTTGCCATTCTGTATCTATAAATGTATCAAATAGTTTAAATGGACCCTTTCTCCAAGGCATAAGAAGCTTTGCACTTTCTTTTATACCTTCATAGTCCCCATGTATGGTAATAACATCTCCAATATCCACATGCCAGTCACCTTTTCTTAAAGTGCTTAAAACTTCTCTTAATGGAAGAATATTTTTCCATGTCATCCATTTTTCACGTTCTGTTCGTAATTTGTTTAAGTCCATTTTATTCTTTTTATATGATAAATTTTATATAATTATAGCAAAAGAGTTCCAAGGATGTTGATGAGATTAGAAAAGAAAGCCACCGTTGTCTCTACTTCTGTTGCAGGGGTACTTGTAATCATGAAAATGACAGTTGGAATTTTAAGTGGATCAATCGCTATTTTAGCATCTGCAATCGACTCTATGCTTGACTTAGTTGTCTCACTTTTCAACTACTTTGCACTTCATACAGCAGAAAAAGACCCTGATGAGAAGTTTCATTTTGGACGTAGTAAAATTGAGCCACTTGCTGCCGTTATAGAAGGTGTCGTTATCTCTTTTTCTGCACTTTTTATTCTTTATGAAGCACTTGTTAAAATTGTGCACCCTAGAGAAATGAACCATATGACTGAAAGTATCGCTGTAATGATTGTTTCATTCATAATTACTGCTTTTTTAGTTATGTTTTTAAACCGTGTTGCAAAAAAAACAAACAACATGGTAATAAAAGCCGATGCGCTGCACTATAAAACAGACCTATTTTCTAATGGTGCTGTACTTATGGCTCTCGTACTTATTTCTTATACTGCTGAATCTTTAATCGACCCTATTTTAGGTGTACTTATTGCAATATATATGATTTATTCTGCAATTCCTATTATAAAAGAAGGTATTTTAATGCTTCTTGATGCTGCATTAAATGAAAAAGATATAGAAAAAATAAGAAATGTACTTGAAGAAGAAAAAGATATAAATAATTTTCACTATTTACAAACACGGGAATCAGGTTCTCATATATTTGTATCTGCGCATGTGGTTTTTAATGTCAGTATCTCACTTTATGATGCACATGTAGTATCAGATAGACTTGAAGAAAAGATTCGTTCTTTGTTTAAAAAGAAAAAGACCCATATTATGTTGCATATGGATCCTTATGATGATTCAAAAATGAATGAATCAGAAGATATATACTAAAAGTTATCGAGCGTATACAATTGCTCTACTTTCTCGAATTACATTTACCCTAATTTCACCAGGATACTGTACTTTTTCTTCTATCTCTTTTGCTATCTCTTTTGCTAACAATGTTGATTCATCGTCATTAATAAGTGTAGCATTTACGATAATGCGAACTTCACGTCCAGCATTTATAGCGTAGGCTTGTTTTACACCTGAATGTGAAGATGCTATCTCTTCTATTGCAGTAACACGTTTTAAGAAACTTTCTAAGACTTCACGTCTAGCACCTGGACGAGCAGCTGAGAGTGCATCAGCTGCACAAACTGCTCCACATTCCACAGACTCTATTTCTTGATGTCCATGATGTGCATAAATAGCATTTATAACAACACTATGTTCATTATAACGGTTACAGATTTCAGCACCTAAATCAACATGATTTCCATCATGATCATGTGTGAGGGCCTTTCCAATGTCATGAAGCAGTCCCGCACGTTTCGCTAAAATTGGGTCACCACCCATTTCAGATGCCATAATTCCAGCGAGATGCGCTACTTCAAGTGTATGCGCAAGAGCATTTTGACCATAACTCGCACGGTAGCGTAAACGGCCAAGAAGCTTCATAAGTTCAGGATGCATAACACCAATATTCATATCAGCTATGAGTTCTTCACCCTCAGCTAAAATTCCAGCCTCAAAATCATCTGAAACTTTTTGAAAAATTTCTTCTATCCTGCTTGGTTGGATTCTTCCATCTTCTATTAAAAGTTCTAAAGTTTTTGTAGCAATTGCACGACGGTAAAGATTAAAACTACTTACTACAATAGCATTTGGTGTATCATCTATAATAATATCAACACCTAAAATTGTTTCAAGAGACTTAATATTACGTCCCTCTTTACCAATAATACGTCCTTTTAATTCATCATTATCTAAATGAACAATATTTGTAAGTCTTTCTTGTGCAAATTCACCAGCAAAACGACTTGTAGCTTGCGCTAAAATATAATTCGCACGTTTTTTACCCTCTTCTTTTGCTTCTTCTTCGTACTTTCTTACAATATGAGAAATTTCAACACGAGACATCTCTTCTACTTTTTCAAGTAAGATTTTCTGCGCTTCATTTTTCGTCATACCTGCACAATTTTCTATATTATGAAGTGCTTCATCAATCTTTTTTTCATATTTTACAACTAATGAATCAAGTGACTTTTCATTTCTCTCTAAATCAATTAACTTTGCTTTAATCGTTACATTATCTTGATTAATTCTAGTATCTTCAAGTTCTTTATAACGCTTAAATGTTTGCTCTTTTCTAATTATAACATCTTCTCTTTGATGTAAATCAGCTTTAGCTCGCTCTTTAGCACTCTCAAAATGCCTCATAGCTTCTACTTCAAGCTCTTGGCATTTAATATTAGACTTTTGTAAAAGTGTATGTGCTTCATTTTCTATGGCACTTGCTTTTGCTTTTGCTTGGTCTGTAAAAATTTCAAAATTTGAACTTATTAATTTTTTAGAAATGAAAAAGCCAAACAATCCACTAACTGTAGCAATTGAGCCACCTATTAGTATTTCATTTAACATTTTTAATCCTGTTTATTTTCTTATTGTTTTCGTTGGTGTTAATAATACGTCACATGCTATGTCGTATGCATCACAAACTTTTTCTTTTGTATAACAAAGTTCTTGTTGCACAAAAATAGTATACGGTTTCTTTTTTAAACGTGAAAAAAAACGGTCATACATCCCTTTTCCAAATCCTATTCTTTGTAAATTTATATCTACTCCAAGAATAGGAACTATTACTATATCAATTTTATTTATATTTTTAAGTGTATTTCCCGCTTCATATATTCCAAATCTCTTCTTCTTTAGCGGTAGTCTAAATGGTACCATTTTAAAACTTTGACCTTCCATAAATGGAATATAAACATTAGTTTTTCTTCTCATATTCATAAGAATGGGTTTTATATTTATTTCAAACCCAAACGGCATATAAAATAGAATTGACTTCTTTTTTAATCTTTTTAATTCACTAAGTAACTTTTTGTTTAACAAATAATCTTTATATAATTTGTTAGCACTTGGTAGTTTATCTAGTTTTTGTAAACATTCTTTTCTAAATTCAGCTTTTGTAAGAGTCATATAAATCTCTTTAGATATAATTTTAAACATTTTACTCTAAAAAACAAAACAAAGGTATTTTCAATGATTAACAAAACAATATTCACTTCCCTTTTTCTTCTCTCAGCACTTATGATAGGATGTTCTAGTGATACAAAGAAACAAACAGATAAAGAAACAGCAAAAGCGAATGCAGTTATGACAACAAACCAATATATCCTTACATCAACTGATAACAAGCAATTTATTGTGACAAAAGAAAATGGTGGATTCCTTCTTGAAAATGCAGAAGGTAAAGTAGTAATATTTGACATTTTTGCAACATGGTGTCCCCCTTGTAAAGCGAGTGCAACGCATTTAACATCTTTACAAGAAAAGTTTAAAGATGATTTAATCATCATTGGTATTACTATAGAAGATGGTATTTCAAATGATAAACTCTTACAATTTAAAAAAGAAAATAATGCTGCATATAGTATTGTGAATTCTAAAGACAATAGACCTCTTGTAAACGAAATTGCAGATGCTTTAGAACTTGGTGATAGATTCCCCATCCCTATCATGGCATTATATAAAGATGGTAAGCTTCTTAATCATTATGTAGGCGAAGTTCAAGAAGAATTTGTTGCAAGTGATATTAAAGTAGCATTAGGAAAATAATAATATGTTTGGATTTATAAAAAAATCTCTTAGTAAAACTGTTGAAGCAATAAAAACCGTTGCACCTAAGAAAAAAAAGTATTTTACAAAAGATGAACTTGAGGATATTTTACTTGAAGCAGATGTAGAATACGATCTAGTTGAAATAATTATAGATCAAACATACCAAGATAAAATAACACGTGAAATTTTACGTTCAAAACTTTTAGCGACGCTTGCTTATACTACTTATAAAGAACCCGAATTTACAGCTCCTTTTGTTGAGCTTATTGTTGGAGTTAATGGGGCTGGTAAAACTACTACTATTTCTAAATTAGCTCAAAAATATAAGAATGATGGTAAAAAAGTAATTTTAGGGGCTGGTGATACTTTTCGTGCAGCTGCAATAGAGCAACTTACTTTATGGTCTCAAAGACTCGATATTCCTATCGTATCTTCAAAACAAGGACATGACAGTTCAGCTGTTGCTTATGATACTATAGATTCAGCAAAAGCTAAAGATTTTGATAATGTAATAATAGATACAGCCGGAAGACTTCACACACAAAAAAACCTTGCCAATGAACTTATTAAAATAAATAAAATATGTGAAAAAGCACATAATGGTGCACCGCATAGAACTGTTTTAATCCTTGATGGTACACAAGGAAACTCTGCAATTGCTCAAGCTAAAGCATTTCATGAAATGATAGGTATTGATGGCATTATAATTACAAAACTCGATGGAACGGCAAAAGGTGGAAGTATTTTTAGTATTGCCTATGAACTTGAACTTCCAATTTTATATATTGGTACAGGAGAACAACCTGAGGACTTAGTCGTATTTGATAAATATGAATTTGTTGATGGTCTACTTGATGCTCTTTTTGAAGAAGAAGTAAAAGCTTAAACGTACTAAATATGACAAACTGTCATATCTTTTCTTCTTTCGTATAAAATACTCTATAATCTTTTCACTTTAATAATAGGCTTAAAATAATGGCTAAGAAAAAAATACTCTTTGAATGTCAGCATTGTGGATTTAGTACACAAAAATGGATGGGAAAATGTACAAACTGTAATGCTTGGGATTCATTTATAGAATTAAATGAGCACCAGCAAGAGGTAGTAAAAAAAACAAAAATAACAGCAGCAACTCCATCCAAAGCTATTAGTATCAATAAAATCAAAGAAAGTGAAGTCTACCGTTATTCCTCTCTTGATAAAGAACTTGATGGTGTTTTAGGAGGGGGAATAGTTCCCGGTTCCTTAACACTTATCGGAGGAAGTCCTGGTGTTGGAAAATCAACCTTACTCTTAAAAGTGGCATCAAATATTTCTTCATGTAATAAAAATGTACTTTATGTAACAGGTGAGGAATCCGCAGGACAAATTAAACTAAGAGCAAATAGACTTCATGCAAATAATGATTCACTTTATCTTCTTAGCGAAATAAGATTAGAGCAAATTCTAGTAGAGTTAGAGCATCGAAGTTATGAATTCATAATCATAGATTCTATTCAAACAGTATATTCAGAAAATATCACTTCTGCTCCCGGTTCAGTAACACAGGTGAGACAAATTACTTTTGAACTTATGCGTATTGCTAAAGACAAAAACATCGCTATATTTATTATAGGTCACATTACAAAAGAAGGTTCTATCGCTGGACCTCGTGTATTAGAACATATGGTTGATACTGTATTGTACTTTGAAGGAGACTCTTCTCAAGAATTACGAATCCTTAGAGGCTTCAAAAACCGTTTTGGAGCGACAAGTGAAATAGGAGTTTTTGAAATGCGTGCAGAGGGTCTTGTATCTGCTACAAATATTTCATCAAGATTTTTCAACCGTAATTCTGAACAAGCAGGTTCAGCCCTTACTGTTGTCATGGAGGGTTCTAGACCAATTATACTTGAAGTTCAGGCCCTTGTTTCAGAATCACATACTCCAAATTCAAAAAGGCAGGCAACAGGATTTGATAACAATAGACTCAACATGCTATTAGCGCTTTTAGAGAGAAAATTAGAAATTCCACTCTCCGGATATGATGTTTTTATAAATATTACAGGTGGTATAAAAATCACTGAAACAGCAGCTGACTTAGCAGTTTTAGCAGCAATATTAAGTAGTTTTAGAGACAGAGCTATTTCTAAAGAAACTATATTTATTGGTGAAGTTTCTCTTGTTGGTGATGTACGTGAAGTTTATGCACTTGATGTGCGCCTCAAAGAAGCAACAATGCAAAATATTTCGAAAGTACTTCTTGCTAAAAAACCACTTGAAAAAACTCCTATGAAAACTTTTATTGTAGATGAAGTGACAAAACTTTTGGAATGGTACTAATTTTAGAGAAAATACAACTTGCTTTATTAAAAAAAATTGTATACTTCTAATTATATTAGTTTAAAGGTTCACCATGATAGATGCAGAATGTAGAAGTGAAGAAAAGTTTTCGAAATTATCCATAGCATATGAAGGAAAAGAAGAAGGAAAACTTGTTTGTTCAACAATTGATAAAATAATTGCAAAATATGATGTTAAACCTGAAACATATACATGTAATATTTCTGATAGTAAAGAAGTGCTAGTAATAGAATACCACGATGATATTACTCGTGAAGCAGGTGCTATTTTTGAAGAAATAATGCAAGCACTGAATATAAAGAATTGTATTAAATAAATAATATCCTAGAAGTTATAATATAAATAGTAAGGAAAAAATATGGCTGACGAAGAAAACAAAGAATCAGAAGAAGCACCCGCAGAAAAAAAATCAAGTAACATGTTACTGATTATTATAATTGTTGTTTTAGTTTTACTTATTTTATTAGGTGCAGTAGCAGCTTTATTAATGGGTGGTGACGACGAGGAAGAGATGCAAGCACCTCAAAAAATGGAGCAACCAAAAGAAAAAAGTTCTGCACGATCAAGAAGAAGTTCTGCAAGCATGACACCCATGGACGACAACAGACAATTAAGTGAAATAGGTATTCTTTACCCTATGGATACATTTACAGTTAACTTAAAAAGTGATGCTGGACGTAGATACTTAAAAGCAACAATGTCATTAGAACTTGAAGGTGAAGAATTAAGTTTAGAGCTCGATGCAAAAACTGCGGTTTTAAGAGATAGAATTATTCGAATTTTATCATCAAAAACATTAGAAGAAATTTCTTCTAAAAAAGGTAAAGCAAAGGTTTCATCACAAATTATGGGTACTCTTAATGCGATGATAGCTGATGGAGAAATACAAGGTATATACTTTACGGAATTTGTTATTCAGTAAATGATTGGTATTGACCTCATTAAAACATCTCGGATGGATCGTTTAATCGAACGATTTGGCGAGAAAGCTCTTCAAAAATTTTTATCTTCAAGTGAAATACAACTTGTTAAAAATTATAGAACGGCAGCTGGTTTTTGGGCTGTAAAAGAAGCTACTTCAAAAGCTCTTGGTGTAGGGATAGGTAAAGAATGTGGTTTTCATGATATAGTAATTTCTAAAACATCTAAGGGTGCTCCAGAAATCACTTTAACACAAAATGTAATAATTAAATACAGTATTCTCGATACAAGCGTATCTATTACACATGATGGGGACTATGCTATCGCCGTTGTAGCAATACAAAGAAATAAACTTTAACCACCACCTACAAAATCAAGAAGCTCTAGTTTGTCTCCATCATTTAACTGGTGCGTAACCCAACTATCTTGTTTAACAATATTCATATTAATAGCTGCTGCCATTACTTTGCCTTCTAATGATAGTTCTGTTAAAACTTCCATTAAAGTTATGCCTTCTTTAAAAACCTTTGATTCGCCATTTATAATTATATTCATCATTTCACTTTGTATTATTCTTATCATATTATATCAATTTAATCTAAATTGATACTAACAAAAGATATAATTATGAAAATTAAATTAATTAAAGTATGGGCATATGATTACGTCAATTGAACTAAAGAAATATACGCAAAACCTTTCTATTCTTTTTGTAGAAGATCATAAAGATATTCGAGAGAGCACAAAAGTTATACTCGAGAATTTTTTTCATGTTGTAGATACTGCTAATGATGGTGAAAAAGGATTAAAACAATACAATTCATACTACAAAAAGCAAAATAAATATTATGACATTGTTCTCTCGGATATACAAATGCCAAATATGAACGGTATTGACCTTACTAAAAATATTTACGATACAAATCCAAAGCAAATAATTATTATTCTCTCCGCCTATGATGAATCGAAGTATTTACTTAGTCTCATCAATTTAGGAATAGAACAATTCATTAAAAAACCTATTGATTTTACAGAGCTTTTAGGAACTTTTCTTCATATTTCTAAAAAAATCCTTCAAGAGATTGATGTGGTTTATATACCTACTATAGAAATTGCTAAAAATACAATTTATTCAAAAGATACTAAATCCCTTTCTTATAATCAAAAGAACATTCATTTAACAAAATTTGAAATTTTATTTATTGAGTTACTTACACAAAACTTTGGAAAAATATATTCTAATGATGAAATTGTAGAGTATTATGCTAAGTTAGAAGAAACTATTGATTACACAAATATTCGAAAACTTGTTTCTAAATTAAGAAAAAAAATCCCAGAAAACTCTTTAGAAAGTATTTATGGAGTAGGATATAAATTTACATCCTTTACGTAAATTTTTTAAATCTTTGATAGATTTAAAATAATTTCATTTGATTCTTCTTTATCAAAAAAAACATTCATTGCTAACTCATCACTAAATTTTTTCAATAAACTAATTTTTTTAGCTCGTTGAAGGTCTTTGTCTTTTATAGCTATCAATGTACTCTCTAAAAATTCAGTATATTCAGCAATAATTTCTAAACGTTTTTGATCTTTACTTTTAACTTTAACAGACCTGCTACTACGAAGTGTTTTATATATAATAAAACTAATACCTATGATGCCGACTAACGAATATAAAAATTCACCCATTTAAACTTGCCCCTAATTTTGATACAATCATTTTACATTTCTCTACATATATTTAAACTTAATTATAAAAATGTATTTTGTATTTTCTAAGCCATCTTCTATTATAATGATACATAAGGAATAAACTATGAATAAACAGCACCTGCAAACACAGTTGTCCTCTTTATCACTTTCTATGTTTAGAAAAGATTTTTTTGGTATTTATCATGGGTCTATCTCTGCAAAAACAGAATCCAATCGTTTTCTTATAAATACAAAAGAAGCTGTTTTTGATAGTATTGATGAAAAAAGTCTTATTGAACTTTATTTTAAAAAAGATTATCGATGGAACCAAGCGAGTATAGATTCACGAATACATTTTAATATATATGCTCAAATTTCAGATGCTAAATTTATATCCTTTTCTATGCCTCCTTTTACTACAGCATATTCATTAGAACATAATATCATCTCACCTAAAGACTATTTTGGACATAAAGAAATTGGATCTATAACTATCTTTGACCCAAAACAATTTGATGATTGGTACGACAGGGCTGAAAGTGAAATTACATACTATTTTCAAACAAAAAAAACGAATCTGATGGTTATACGAGGGTATGGTGTGTATGCCTTTCACAGAGACTTGCATGAGATGGCAAAGCAACTCGCTATTTTAGAAAAAAGTTGCCGTATACTCATGTTAGATACATCAAAAAATGATTTTAATTTCGATTAAAGTAAAGATTTTATAGCAGTATATGTTGTATCCATCATAATATCTATCTCTTTGTTTGTTATTATATACGGTGGCATAAAATAAACTACATGTCCTAAAGGACGGATGAGGACACCTTTACCTAAACAGTATTGGTATATCTTAAGTCCTATTCTTTCTTCTGATTTATATCCTTTAAGTTCCACAACACAAATCATCCCTGTTTGTCTAATAGTACTTACATTAGGAAGTGATTCAAAAGTTTTTAATTTCTCAGCCATATACGCTGCTATTTTTTCATTATTTTTTATCGTATTTTCATTTTCAAAAATATCAAGTGTTGCATTTGCAGCTGCACAGGCAAGCGCATTTCCTGTATAAGAGTGTGAATGTAAAAAAGCCTTATGTTCATTATAATCACAATAAAATTTTGCATATATTTCATTTGAGGTTACTACAACAGAAAGAGGAAGGTAACCACCAGTTAAACCCTTGGATAAGACAATAAAATCTGGTGTAATATTTGCAACTTCACATGCGAAGAGTTTTCCAGTTCTTCCAAAACCAACCATAACTTCATCAGCAATTAAATGAACATTATACTTGGTACATATTTGTCGAATTAAAACTAAAAATTCTGGATGATACATATGCATATACCCAGCACCTTGAATTAATGGCTCTAAAATAATAGCACTTAAGGTATCTGCTTTTTTTTGACATAAAAATTCAAATTCTTTTGCCGCTTCTTTCGCTGCTTCAATACTCATATCATAAGGTACTGCAGTTTGAAGTGTTTTTAATAGCAGTGGAGCATACGTGTCTTTGTATAATTCAACATCACCTACACTTAGAGCACCGATTGTTTCTCCATGATAAGAGTTTTTTAAGGACACAAAGACATTTTTATCTTTTTTTCCATCATTTAAATGTGCGTGATAACTCATTTTCAAAGCTACTTCTACCGCACTTGAGCCATTATCTGAGTAAAAGCATTTATCGAGTCCAGGAGGAGTAAGTTTTACTAATCGCTCAGATAATCTCACAACTGGTTCATGTGTGAATCCGGCTAAAATCACATGCTCTAAGGTGTCTAACTGTTCTTTGATTTTTGAATTTATATAGGTATTTGTATGCCCGAACATATTTACCCACCATGAACTAATAGCATCTATATAACTATTTCCCTCAAAGTCTTCTAAATAAATACCATGTGCTTTTTTTATAGGTATTAGTGGTAAGGTTTCATGGTCTTTCATTTGTGTACAAGGATGCCATAATACATCCAAGTCTCTTGTTTTAAGCTCTAAGTTATTCATTATTTATCCATATTATTGTATTATAAATTATACAATAAATAAGGCTCATAATGAAAAAACATACACGAATAGCTTTCTTACTTTTACTCATAAGTAACATAGCATGTGCAAGTACTATGTATACGCTCAGTGGAGTAAATAAAGTCTATACTGTTATAGAGATTATGACAAAAGAGGTTCCACAAGGTTACAAAACACTTGTCAAAGAAGAAATAACTTCTCTTTTAAATGAGCTAGATATACAAAATAAGGGCTACGATGAAAGAGCTTTTGCTCTTTTAGTTAGTTCTATAAAAGTAGATAAAAAATCCGTAATAATACTCAAGCTTATTATCGGTGAGCCAGTATACAGAAAGACTTCCAAAGAAAAAACATTTGCATTAACATATGAAACACAGTCACATTTCATATACGAAGAAGGTGATAACTTAGAAGATAAATTTGAAGATGCCCTTAGTAGTGTTTTAGAGAAGTTTTCTGAACAATATATAGAAGAGAACAAACCCCTTCAAAAGTTTGTAATTAATGAAAAAAATTTTGCACAAGAAATGAATTACGAAGTATCTTATAAAGAAGCTGTACAAAAAGCTAAAAAAATGAAAAAAAATATAATGCTTGTTTTAGTAGCCAATTACTGCCCTTGGTGTCGCAAATTTGAACAAAGAGTACTTTTACAAGAAAAAATCAATACATTAATTCATAAAAATTATATTCCACTCATTTTAAATAAAGAAAAAGACAGTTTTCCAAAAAAATACAACAAATCATTTTCTCCTATAGTATATTTTATTGATTATAAAACACTCAAAAGTTACAAAGAAGTTGTGGGCTATAATAATAAAGAAGAATTTATGTATATAATTCATAAAGACGAATAAAAGTCTCATCTTTATCAAGTTTTAATGAGAATTCCCCTAAAATAGCAAAAATAACAAATATAAGGTTTTTTCTACAATGATTACATGGATGCAAAGACATAAAAAATACCTCATTATAACAATCTGGATCTCAACAATAGCTTTTGTTGGGGCTGGTTTTGTTGGATGGGGACAGTACAATTACGGTGACAAAGCTGGAGCAGTGGCAAAGGTTGGAAATATTGAAATTACAATGGGTACACTTCAAAAGTCTTACTCAAGACTTTATTCTCAATATAATCAAATGTTTCAAGGTCAGTTTGATGAAGAAAAAGCAAAACAATTTGGTCTTCAAAGACAAGCATTAAATCAGCTAACAAATCAAGCATTGCTTTTAAATCTTGCACAAGCGTATGATTTGAGAATTAGTGATGCTGATCTTTTAGCAGAACTAATGAAACAAGAACATTTTTTTAAAGATGGTGTGTTTAATAAAAGTATATATAAAGAGACATTATCAAGTAATAACTTAAGTCTTAAAGAATATGAAACAGATTTAAAAAAACAAATGCTAATTCAAAAAGTTTTAAAATTATTACCGATACATCCAAATAAAGATGAACTAAAAATTTCTACAACAATTGCAAATATCGCAGATAAAATAGAATATAAACTTTTAACAGATTCCAACATTACAGTAGATACATCAGATGAAAGACTCAAACCTTTTTGGGAACAAAGACAACGAGACTTCATGAGTGAAGTAAGTTATGAAGTAAAATATATTAAGCAAGCTAAAGTTATGAATATACATGAAGAAGGAAAAATAGCTTCCTATTATGATGCAAATAAAAACCACTTTAAAAATGAAGATGGAAAAATTTTAAATTTTGAAGATGCAAAAGAAAAAGTCGTTGATGAACTTAATGCTAAAGACACAAAAGAGATGGCACTCAGAGCATACATTGCATATAAAAAACAAAAATTATCTTCAGATGTAGTTATTCATACTGCGACAATTTCTCAAAAAAACAATCCATTTACACAAGAAATACTTGAAAAAATTCAGGCACTTACTATTACATCACCTTACCTAAAACCAATGAGTATAGATGGAGAATATTTTACATTTGAACTTATCAAAGTTAATCCTTCAAAAACTAAAAGTTTTCTTAATGCTAAAGATGATGTTAAAGAGCTTTTTATAAAAAATGAAACAACAAAACAACTTCGTGCATCAGCCCAAAAGTCACTCGAGACCTTTAAAGGAACAATATCTGATTTTTTAACGCGTAAAGATTTTGATAAAATTGCCGATATGCCAGCAGAAGATGCTAACGATTTCATAGCACAACTCTTCATTAGTAAGCAAAAAAAGGGTATCATATACTTACGTAGTGGGAATATTGTTCTTTATTCAATTTTAGAACAAAAAATCCTTAATAATTCACTTGAAAGTGAAGAAAATTCAATTGAAAAATTGAAAAGTGCAATGTTTAATGAAGGGCTCATTAAAGAACTTCAAAACTTGTATACAACAGAGATTTTCATAGAAGGACTCTCATTTTGAGTAAAACTATTTTAGCCATTGACATTGGTTCTACTAAAATATGCGCAATAATCGCTCAGATTAATGAAGACGATTCTATTCAAATAATTGGTGCAGGAACAACTAAAGCACAGGGATTAAAAAAAGGAAGTATTACAAATATAGAACTTGCTTCGAAGTCAATAAAAACTGCAGTTTCAGATGCTAAGCGTGTAGCTGGGAGTGATATTAAACGTGCTGTTGTTTCTATTTCTGGAGCATATACAAAAAGTTTGAATTCTAACGGTATCGTAAATATACCAAATAAGGAAATTAGTTTTAAAGAGATTGAACGCGTAATGCAAACTTCTCTCTATAATGCTAATATTCCTAACGAATTTGAAGTACTTCATGCATTACCATTTAACTTTAAAGTTGATGATCAAGACTTTATCGAAGACCCACTAGGGATGAATGCTTCAAGACTTGAAGTTGAAACACATATTATTACAACACAAAAATCAAATCTTAATAACTTAAGAAAAGCTGTTCGTGGTGCTGGTGTAGAAGTTGAAAATGTAATTCTCAACGCATATGCATCAGCAATTGCAACAACAAATGATGATGAAAAAGAACTTGGTGTTGCTGTCATTGACATGGGTGGGAATACAAGTAACATTGCTATTCATATAGGAAATTCCATTAAATATAACGATTTTCTAGGTGTTGGTTCAAACCATGTAACTAGTGACCTTTCAATGGCACTCCATACACCATTAAATATTGCTGATTCTGTAAAGCTTCAGTATGGTTCTTTATTAACGCCAACAAATGACCTTATAGAGTTACCAATCATTGGTGATGAAAATAACACCCATGAAGTTTCTTTAGAAGTTGTTCAAAATGTTATTTTTGCGCGTGTTGAAGAAACATTAATGATTCTTGCGCAGTTTATAGAAAACAGTGGACTTAAAGATCAAATGGGTGCTGGAGTTGTCTTAACTGGTGGTTTTTCAAAAATGGAAGGAATCAGAGATTTAGCAATAGCTACTTTTGGTTCTATGCCTGTACGTATTGCTAAACCTAAACCAATGGATGGTCTTTTTGACCATCTTCAAGATCCAGAATACGCAAGTGCTGTTGGCCTTGTAATGTACAGTGCTTCTTCATTTACCCCTTATGAAATAGATGTAAATAAAAAAGTTCGTCACACGAATGAAACACCTACTTCACAAAATAGTATAGACTTCTTAGAAGAACCGGAAGTACCTGTATTACAAGAAGAGGAAAATATTCCAGACACAATGGTTACTCTGCCATCCAAAAAAGAGAAAGGTAACGACGAAGCTGGTTCATTCAGCAAATTTTGGAACTGGGCTACCCAGCTATTTTAAGGAGTAAGAGATGGAACCATTTTTAGTAGAAGAGACAAATAATATTACTGGTGCTAGAATTATAGCAGTCGGTGTTGGTGGTGGTGGTGGAAATATGATTGGCCACATGTTAAAAGAAGGTGTTACTGGTATTGAAATGATGCTTATTAATACAGATGCGCAAGTTCTTGCAGAAGACTCAGCAGCTGTAAAACTCCAGATTGGAACGAAACTTACGAAAGGTTTGGGAGCTGGAATGAAACCAGCTGTTGGTAGAGAGTCTGCAATTGAAAACTATGAAGATATAAAAGCTGCTCTTGATGGTGCAGATATTGTATTTATATCAGCTGGCCTTGGTGGCGGAACAGGAACTGGTGCAGCTCCTGTTGTTGCTCAGATTGCAAAAGAAGTAGGTGCACTTACTATTGCAGTTGTAACAAAACCTTTTAAATTTGAAGGAAAGAAAAGACTTAAACTTGCAGAAGAAGGTCTTGAAGAACTTAAAAAAGAAAGTGATTCAATTGTTGTTATTCCTAATGATAAACTTCTTTCAGTAATCGATAAAAAGCTAGGTCTTAAAGACAGTTTTAAAATTGTTGATGGTGTCTTATCACAAGCAGTAAGTGGTACTTCTGGTGTAATTCTTTCAAATGGAGAAAATGACATTAACCTTGACTTCGCCGATTTACAAACAGTTATGAGTCACAAAGGTATGGCACTTATGGGTGTTGGTGAGCATGAGGGTGAAAACTCTGCTTATGAAGCAATCAAAGCAGCAATAGAATCGCCATTGTTAGATAATATGTCGATAAATGGCGCTATGGGTGTTCTTGTTCACTTTAAAGTAAATCCTAATTTTCCTATTATGGAAATATCTGAAGCAATGGATGTTGTACATGATAGCGCACATGAAGATGCTGAAGTTATTTTTGGGACATCCACAGATGAAACATTATCTGAAGAGTATGTAAAAATTACAATCGTTGCAACTGGATTTGAAAAAGAACTTACAAATGATAAAAATTATGTAGGTGAAGAAGTGGCAACTCCAAGAGCTATAGTACGTCCAAAACTTGTTGTTGGTGGTGACTATGGCAATAGTGATTACTTAGATATTCCTGCATACATGAGACAGCAGCAAGACTAAAAACTCCACATGTACTCCTTCGAACAACTCATAAAGGCCAAAACTCTTCTTGGTCTTCGTGAAACTTCCACCCTTAAAGAAATTAAACTTAGCTATAAAAATCTTATGAAAAAGTGGCATCCTGATAAACATAAAGACAATGTTGCAAAAGCAACTAAAATGAGTATGCTAATTAATGAAGCTTATGAAATAATAGTACATTACTGTAATAATTATGAATATAATTTTAATGAAGAAAAAATAAAACGAAGTCATTTCACACCAGCTGAGTGGTGGAACGATAAATTTGGAGAGAGATAAAGAGTTATGCTCTTCTTAGAAGCATTAACCTTCTAACAAACAAAATAATTAAAGAAACTGCTAATATTTTAAAGTCTATCTCACTTGCAATATGAATGTTATTAAATGTATCACTTTGTGTAGCTTCAGCACCTAAAGCTTGCATAGATAAAATTTGAGGTGCATACACAGCACTAAACATCAATGAAGTAAATATCGTTATAGATGCGCTAGCAAAGATTATTTTGTCGCGATGCCCTTGTTTATATTCTACTATTTCATAGATAGCCACGAAAAATGCAACAGCATAAATCCAGTATGAAAATCGACTAAAAATTTCACCCATAATGATCCCTGCATTATAGTTATCTATTAGCATATCAACTAAAATTCTATCTGTATGAAAAATCACAGGAGCTACAAAAGCACCAAGAACAATAACACCACCAAAAGAGGCAGCCAACATAATTAAATAACTAAAATCTATGTATATTTTTTTACTCAAATTTTATAACCTTAAGGTAAATCCTCTATCAAAATATGATAAATCTTTATAGAAGTCTAGTTTTTTATATTTATAATCTTTTAAATACTCTGTAATTTTATCCTTTTGGTCATAACCCATCTCACAAGAAAAAAACTTAATATCTCTACTTAAGACTTCATCAAGAAGTTCTTTTATGATTTCATCACCAACACTACCACCAAAAAGAGCATTTTGCGGTTCATACGCAAGGTTAGACTCCAAATCCACTCCATTTTCTATATAAGGTGGGTTAGAGACCAAGTAATCCACATGCTCAGTTATTGGTTGAAGTAAAGAACCTAAACGTAATTCAATCCTATTCTCTAAATCAAATTTACGGATATTAATACGCGCAACGCTTAAAGCATCTTCAGATATATCTATGGCAATAATTTTAGCATGTGGAAACTTCTTTGCTAGCATAATAGATATAATACCACTCCCAATTCCAACTTCAACAAAAGTAAGTGCAACATGTGGATCCGGAATATTTTTAATAACTTCATCAATAAGTATTTCAGTTTCAGGACGAGGAATAAGAGCACCCTCCCCTATAAAAAACTCTTCACTGTAAAAACTCACCTTATTTACTATGTACTCAAAAGGCTCATTTTTAGCACGTCTTAACGCCCATTCAAATAGTTCTTCAACATTTTCAAGTTTTGTATTTTGATTTGTAATTAACCATAATTCATCAACATTTTTTTGTGCCATCAAAAGAAGTTGTGCTTCTCTTGAAGCCCTCTCTATAGTTGGGCTTAAAAGAGAAGTAATTTCACGAAGTATATCTTTAACTATATAACTGCTTCGCATGTTCCCTCGAGCGCAGATACACCTTGGTTTTCAACATCTACACCAAGAGCTTTGAGTCGCTCCATTACTGGAGGATGTGTATAATGAAAAAAGATATATAAAGGATGAGAGAGTGGAAAACTTTTGTTTTCTGTCACTAACTTTTTAAGTGCGTTAGCTAACTCAATAGCTCCAGCTGGTCCACCAAGTTCACTCCCCATTTTATCTGCTTCATATTCGTTATGACGACTTACTACACCCATAATAGGCATCATAATAAAGCCTAAAACTGGCATAAATAAAAGAAGTAAAATCATTAATAATGCAGGTGACTTGCTCATACCCATCTCAAGGTATAAAGTCTCAGGTAAATTCCCAAAAATACCAAACATTACAAACAACATAGTACCAACAAGTCCAATGTTTTTATAAATATCGCCATGTGCAAAATGCCCTAGTTCATGCCCTAAAACTGCAAGAAGCTCTTTTGTAGTGAGTTTTTCTATTAAAGTATCAAAAAGAACTACTCTTTTTGCTTTTCCAAAACCACCAAAATACGCATTTAAACGTGCATCACGTTTACTTGCATCACTGACAAAAACACCAGAACTAACAAAACCTGTTTTATCCATAAGTGCTTTTATACTGCCATCGAGTTCTTCATCTTGCAATGGTGTTAACTTATCAAAAAATGTAGCACGAAATGCTGGATAAAGCATGTTTATCATAATAATAACAATAAATATAAATACAAAACTCCATACCCACCATAAAGTAAATGCAGTAATAATTTCATAAATTCCCCACACTATCAATGAGCCAAGAAGGATTGTCAAAACAAAAGAAATAACAGTATCTTTTATCCATAAAGCAAGTGTTGATTTATTAAAATCAAATGCCTCATCTAAAACAAATTTTTCATAATAAGAAAATGGTACAGAAATTACAGAATTTATAAGTAAAAAGCTCATAACAATAAGTATGTTTTGCAAGGCTTCATTCTCTATAAATATATAACTTTGTAAAAATGAAACCCCAACACCTATCCAAGCAATAAATAAAATATAATCAACAAAGGCATTCACAAGAGCTAGTTTCTCTTTTTGCACAGAGTAATTTCCAGCAATTAAAAACTGTGTATCACTTAAAAGAACAGCCTTTTTTCTTTTTGCTATGTTTATGTAGCCTATTTGCATCACACTTGTGTATATTGTTATAAGTGTAAATATTGTATAAATTGTTACTATTGTCATTAACATTACTATGCCTTATTTTATTTTAAATCTCATTTTAGCATATTAACAAACCCTTAACACAAAGAGAGTAAAATTTTTTAATTAACAAGACTCTTTAAGTCTTAAAACAAGGATATACATGAAAAAAATACTTTTAAGTACTGTGCTACTAAGCATCTCTCTTTTTGCAAATGAAGGCTATGAAGTTTATAAAAAAAACTGTATGTCTTGCCATGTGGAAGTTATGAGTAAAAAAGAGGTGATGGCAAATTTAAAAAATATGAAAGCCCCACCAATGATTGAAGTCTCAGGAAGACTCAAGGAAAATATTAGAACAACAGATGAAGAAGACGATGTTGATCGCCATTTATTTATTCTTTTTGTAAAAGACTATATTATGAATCCTGATTTAGAGTTTAGCATGTGTCATGCAGGTGCAATAGAGAGGTTTGGTACCATGCCATCTATGAAAAAGCAAATCACAAAAAAAGAAGCAAAAGCTGTAGCTATTTGGTTATATGATAGATATGAAAATATAGATTTTAAATAATCCCTATCATGAGCAATATTTTTTGTAATTGTGAGTATTCTTTAATCTTTAGCAAAAAGAAAATCATAAATTATCAAAAAATGATTCTTTATCCCTACAAAACTATGGTTACCACCTTCTTCAACTATAATTTTAGCTCCATCAACAAAGGTAACAGCTTTTTTATAGTCTAAGAGTTCGTCATCTTTTTGTACTAAAAGCATAAAGTTTTGTGGCTTAGTTAGTGTAGTTGTGTATTTTATTAACATTTCCACATGTGTACTTGACCACTTAAAATAACTTTCATCATAAAAACTAGGTGCGTGCCCTGTATGGTGTAAAAGTGTTTCCATTGGGTAAATGGAAGGGTTTATTAAAACAGCTTTTACATCATACTTTTGCGATAAATACATCGAATAAAAACCACCTAAAGAGGAACCAATAAGAGTTACATTTTCATAAGATTCTATTAATTCTTCTAAAGTTTGAATTGCTAAATTAGGAGTATAAGAAAGTGATGGTGCAATAAAATCAACACCTAAATTTTTAAAATATTTCCGAAATAAAGTAGACTTAACTCCCGCACCACTTCCACCAAAACCATGAATATAAATAATCAAATTGAACCTTTTTTAACTAAGCGTGTAGTCAACAACTTTTGCTCCACATGTAACACTTTTAATTAATGTAACAACATTTACATGTTCAGTATGTGCGGCATATTCTTGAAGGTCTTCTTTTGTATTAAAAGTCGAGTAAAGAGATAAATCAAATGCTCTTTCACTTTGATTAAAGTCTATTCCCACTTCTATAGATAAAAGTGTTGGAATTTTTTCTACTAACTGCTCTAATTTCTCTTTCACTATTTGAAGGTTCTCTTCTTTATTTTTTTCATTAAACTTAAACATTACAATATGCACTATCATATTTTTCCTTTTCTTATAAAATTGGTTTCCAAAAAAACTCAGCTAAAAGAACAATGAAAAATATTCCTACTAAATTTAAAATAATTCCATATCGTATCATAGCTTTTACATTAACAGCACCACTACTCATGGCTATTGCATTAGGAGCAGTTGCAATTGGGAGCATAAAAGCATAACTCGCACATACTGTTGCAACCATCATAAAGAGTGTTATATTTATTCCAGCTTGTTCAGACACTGCATAAATCACAGGAAGCATTATAGAGATTAACGCTGTATTTGAAGTAATTTCTGTTGTAAAAGTAATCATAGCAGCTACACTTAAGAGTAAAAGTATAGGAGGCATATCAGTCATTGCTAAAAGGTACGTTGCTACTGCATCTGCAAGACCAGTATCACCAAATGCTTTTGCTATGGAAAAACCTGCACCAAACAAGAACATAATTTGGTAAGGTACTTTATGCGCATCTTCACTCCAGTCTAAAATTCTAAAAGGCGGAGCAAAAAGAATCAGACCAACAGCTAAAAGAATCCCAGATTCACTTAAACCAAGACCACCCCAGTAAGGCTTGATTTTTGCATTTACTATAAGTAAAAGAATAAGTCCACCCATTAAAAATAATATTTTTTTCTGTGCAACATCTAAATTATTTGTAGTTTTTTCTCGTTTTATTTCAGTTTTTGGAACTCCAATACTTAAAAGTAAACTTACAACAACAAGCATAGTTAAAACAAGAGGAAAGACCATCCATATCCATTGAAAGAAAGGAATCATCTCCATTCCTTTATCACTCATAATTCCAAAAAGAATTAAATTTGGTGGTGTCCCAATAGGTGTTAAAATACCTCCAACACTTGAACCATAAGCAATAGCCAAAGCAAACCTCATTTTCAACGTAACATCTTGTGTAATAAAAAGAGCTATAGAGATAAGTAGAAGTGTAGTCGTTGTGTTAGAGAGAATCGAGCTTAAAAAACCAGCTGTTATAGCAAGAGAAAATATCATTCCCCTAGGTGTACTTGGAAATAAGTCAAGAATTTTATCCGCTATAAAAATATGTAAATTCGTTTTTTCAACCGCAATAGCAAGTAAGAAACCACCTAAAAATAAAAATATAATAGGGTGCGCATAATTGACAGTCGTAGCTTTTGTAGTTAAAATAGAAAAAGAGGGAAATAACAGAATAGGTAAAAGAGAAACTACACCTAAAGGTAAAGCTTCATTTGTCCATAAAGTAACTAAAAAAGCTATTAAACCTAACAGCGTTGCCTGTGTCTCATTAAATAAACTTAATGAAAGAACAAGAACTACTAAACCTATAAAAATAGCTATCGCAATTTTTTGAAACTGTTCTTTGTATTCAGTCATAGAGATATTCCTTTCATATTTAAGTTACTCAAAAACTGAAAAAACTTTTCCCAAAATCTCACTGTTTTGTCCGAGTGGATTGTCTCTAATTATTTTTTCTTTTTCTTGAATAAGAGTCATTATCCCATCAATAGATTTATTTGTTACAAATGTATTTATATCTTCATCTTTATCATTTGGAATGAAGTCACCATAGCCAAAAGCATTTGCTAAACCTGATACATATTCATTTTTGAGTACCCCCGCATTTTGCTTATAAAATGAATTAAAAGCATTATAATATTTTGTTACATCATTATTATCCATACTTTTTTGAATAATCGGTGCTATTGTCGCTTGTAAATCTTTTGTAGTTTTTTCACGAAAGTAATCTGTTCCCGCATGGTTTGATCCTGAAAGAATTTTTTTAACATCGTCAACACTCATGTCGGTAATACTCTTCGTAAAAATAGCAGCCGTTTTTGGAGCTGCTTGTGTTGCCGCATTATTAAGTGCTAAAACAAGGTTGTCAACATATTTTCCACCACCTGCTTTTCTTATTAACTCTGCTGTTTTTTGTAAGTTAGCAGGCAAGCCAATTTTTGTAATTTCATTTTTAAAATAACCATTTTCTTTGCTTAGGGTACTAATAGCATACTCAACACCTTTGCTAAGAGCTTGTTTAAACGCTGTATTCATATCAAATGTTGATAAGCTATTTGCAGTTATTTTATCTGTTGGTTCAGTTGTTTTTGAAGAAGTAGATGCTGCAGTCGTTTGTTCTAAAACCTTAGCTCCCTCACTAAAAATATCCATCCAACTTCCACTGAGTGTACTTGCTCCAAGTAATATTGCTAGTATAATTGTATTTGTAATTTTCATTTTTTTCCTTAGTTTGAAAGTAAATCTCTAAGAGATTCTTGCGGGTTTTTACCCTCTAATGTTGCATAAACTTCATTCGCTATTGGTAAATACAAACCTTTTTTCTTTGCTATTTCAAACAGTGCATACGAAGTACCTATACCCTCTGCTACTTCACCTAAGTCATTAAGTATCTCTTCTTGTGATTTCCCACATGCAAGACCTAAACCTACACGAAAGTTACGTGACTTTTCAGATGATGCAGTTAAAAACAAGTCTCCTGCTCCACTTAAACCGATAAAGCTTTCTTCTTTAGCACCGTACTCATTTCCAAATCTTTGCATCTCCACTAAACCACGAGAAATCAAGGAGGCTGCTGCATTTTTTCCGAGACCTAAACCTTCACAAATACCAGCAGCTATAGCTATGACGTTTTTATATGCCCCTGAGACTTCAGCACCCATAACATCAGTGGAAGTATATGCTTTTATAAATGAAGGAAAAAAAGATGCAAAAGTAGCACTTAATTCCTCATTTTCAGAGTTAACTACAAGTGCTGTGGGAAGAGACTCCAGTACCTCATGTGCAAAAGATGGTCCTGAGAGAAAAGCAATGTTAGCATGTGGAATATGCATTTCATAAATCTCATTTAAAAACTTACCACTTGAAGCTTCTATTCCTTTCGATGCAACAAGAATTTTTTGTCCACTAAATACAAAGTTTTCTTCTAACCAAAGTGAAACTTGCTGTGCAGGCACAGTTATTACTAAATACTCACATGTAAGGATTTCCTTCATTGAAACAAAATTATCAAGTTTACGTGGCGTTCTTGAACTTAGTACAACATCGTTCTTTTCACTGAGAGCAAAAGCTAAAGCTGTACCCCATTTTCCCGCTCCAATTACACCTATTTTAGTCATTTTTATTTCCTATTAATTTTTCAAAATCTTTAATATCTTGTTCATATCCAACCACGACAAATATATCACCCATTTTAATTTTATGATGTTTTGACTTAGCTGAATAAATAAACTCTTTACTTCCATCTTCATGTACAACTGAAATTACAATAATCCCATGTTCCCTGCTCCAGTCAATGTCGGTTAAATGTTTTCCATCAAAAAGTTCATGGTTCTTTATTTTAATTTGTGCGATTTTCAAATCACTTTCTTCATATAAAATATTGTGTAAAACTTCTGTTACTATAGGTTTTTCAAGCATCTCTACAATCACATTTGCAGTTGTTTGCGTTGTTGGTAAAACACGTGATGCACCAGCAAGTGTTAACTTGTCTGCACCCTCTTTGTCCTTAGCTAAAGCAACTATAGTTAAATCTTTAAAAGTATCTCTAAGCGATATTGTCAAAAAAATATTTTCTGCCATATCTTCTAAAATACAAAAAGCTACGCAGTCTTTCATTTTGTATTTTTTATCTACTGTATCCCAGTCATCACTTAAATCAAAACTATTTTCACTTTCATCCTCTAAACTAAGGACATATACTGCTTCATATTCTGAAACTATATTTTTTTTTATTTCAAGTGTATAGTCATTATGACCAAAAATAAGTGCGTATTTTTCTTTCATTTTAATTCTTCTTATTGAGTAATACATTAAATTCTTTTAAAAACTGGGTATTACCTATCACTAAAAGGTAATCTCCATTTTCAAATAATGTATCATCTATTGGATTAAAGAAAAACTGTTTTTCTTTTGTTTTATACACACCTAAAAGAACAATTCTATACTTTTTATTATCTAAATCAGCAATTTTTTGATAGTTTTTAATAATTCTTTGTGTTATGCGTATTTCATTGACATCTATTCCATTATAACTTGAACGTAAAGCATGAATCGCTTCAAAAGCCACATGCTTACCAACGAACTCTTTAGCAACAATCCCCACAAGCTCTTTTTCGTAAAAAATCTCATTTACACCAGCAAAATTGAGTTTGTTTTTATTTACTTTATTTTTTAAAATAGACAAAATAAAAACATCTTTATTAAACGAGCGAATAGTGAGTGCTGTGTATACATTTTCTACATCATTTTTTCCAAGACAAAGAATCGCTTTTACCTGTGATTTAATATTTATTTTTAGCTTATGGTAACTCTGTGTTGTACCAGGGTCATAATTAAGTGCAATAAAACCATCTTTGGTAGCCCTTGAAACAATCTCTTCATCTTCATCTAAAATAATTACCTTGTTATGTATGCTAAGTTTTTTAGCCACTTCTTTAGCAACAGTTCCATACCCACAAATTAAGTAAAATTCTTTAATTTTTGAAATGTCATCTATGAGTTTTAAATCTTTAATTTCATCAAGTTTTTCTGTAAAAGATGTAACAATTAATGAAGTTGTAAATGAAAAAACACCTATCCCCGCAATAATTACAAACATTGAAACAACACGTCCTTCTTGCGTTATAGGAGTTATATCTCCATAACCAACTGTCGATATAGTAACAATAGACCAATAAACAGCTTGAAATAATGTCGTTATAGATGAGTCAGGATGATTTGCTTCCATGACATAAATAAGAACAGAAGACACAAAAATAATAATAGAAGCAAAAATAAAAAGTGTAAAGAACTCAAACTTCTTCGCTGCAATAACAGAGGTAAAAGTCTGAATACTTTTTGCATAACGAAAGAGTTTAAAAACACGAAATAAAATAAAAATACGAAGCAAACGAAGCTGATGAAAAAATGGAATAATCGCAAGTAAATCTACAATAGCTTTAAAAGAAAGAATGTATCTAAATTTTATGATTAGTATATTTTTAAAAGCTTTAAAAAATCGAAATTTTTCGCCAAGAATAAAGTCATGCTCACTTTGCTCAATGATAGTCTTTGAAATACTACTACTAATCCAAAGCCGTAAAAGGTACTCTACTAAAAAAATGAAAGAGATAATGTAGTTATTAAAATAAAGCAAACGAGTATCAACTTCTGACTTTACTTCTTGAATAAAAATAACTACACTTATAAAAATAAGCGTAATCATAAAAATATCAAAGTATTTTTTATATTTGTAGGAATTATTTTCTAGTAAATCATAAAAGAAATGTTTTTTCTTTTGATACTTACCTGAAGTATTTATAAAATAAGCGAAATCAACTATCAGACGCTTTATCATGTGATTTAGCCTAATTTAGCTTTTAAAACTTCATTTACTGCTTGAGGACTTGCGCTTCCCTTGGATGCTTTCATAACCTGACCAACAAAGAAACCAAAAAGCTTTTCTTTTCCACCTTGATATTGCGCAACCTTCTCAGGATTTGCATTAATGATTTCCTCACAAATAGCTTCAATAGCACCCATATCTGTAACTTGTTTTAACCCAAGTTTTTCTATAACACTATCAATTGCAACATCATTTTCCATAAGATAATCAAGTACTTCTTTAGCCGCTTTACCACTTATAGTTTTATCATCAATTCTTTTTACTAAAAAGCCTAATTTTTTTGCATTTACAAGAGAGTTTGTAATGTTTGTCTCACCTGATAAACGACTTGGAAGTTCAACTGTTAGCCATGTAATAGCTGTTTTAGCAGTCACACCTTGCTCGCTCATCATAGTCTCAAAAAAGTGAGCCATTTCAACTGAAGATGTAATCACACCTGCGTTGTATTCACTCATTTTGTACTCTTTTACAAATCGATCTCTTTTTGCATCTGGTAGTTCTGGAATTTTAGAATATTTTTCCATCATCGCATCTGTAACAACACATTTAAGTAAGTCTGGTTCAGGAAAGTAACGGTAATCTGCAGCTTCTTCTTTACCACGCATAGAACGTGTTTCTACTTTTACTTGGTCAAAAAGTCTCGTTTCTTGAGCAATTTCTTGCTCATAAACACCATCTTCCCATGCTTCACTCTGACGTGTAACTTCAAGTTGGATTGCCTTTTGAATGAACTTAAAGGAGTTGATATTTTTTATCTCTACTCGTGTATAAAGTTTTTTATCACCCTTTGGACGAATAGAAACATTTACATCGACACGAAAGCTTCCCTCTTGCATATTTGCGTCACCAATGTCTAAGTAACGAATAATAGAATGTAATTTTTTAAGGTAAGCAATAACTTCAAACTCGTTACTCATGTCAGGCTCGGAAACAATCTCTAAAAGTGGAGTTCCTGCACGATTTAAATCGACTTTAGAAATGTCACCATCATGAATATTTTTTCCAGCATCCGCTTCAATATGTGCACGATTCACGCGAATAGTTTTCTTCGTTCCATCTTCTAATTCAATTTCTAATTCACCATGCTCAACTATAGGAGTATATAACTGCGTAATTTGGTAAGCAGATGGAGAATCAGGATAAAAGTAAGACTTTCTATCGAAAATAGAAACCTTATTTATAGTAGCATCGATAGCAGTTCCAAGCATAATCGATTTATGTACAACCTCTTTATTTAAAACTGGTAAAGCACCAGGAAGAGCCATACATGTGGGACAAGTATTTGTATTTTGTTTATGATTAAAACTCGTTGGACACGAACAAAAAAGTTTTGATTTTGTGTTGAGTTGTACGTGAACTTCAAGACCGATAACTACTTCAAACATAGATTTCCTTACATAAATGATAATTAATTATCTATTTTACCTTATCTTTGCTTTTATTTTCATATACTTTTCTTTATTTCTGGAATTGGAACGTATTAAAAATAAAATACTCTTTGTATCAATACTATTATTTGAATAAATTTAATGGT
>NZ_JAEMVA010000069.1 GCF_029215955.1 Sulfurimonas sp. SAG-AH-194-I05 | reverse complement strand
ATATGCAGATGTTTTAAAAGAGTGTAGAAATGAAAATAATTAGTCTCACTCTTGAAAATCTCAACTCCATTCGAGGTAAACATACCATTGACTTTAAAAAAAGTTTTTCTAAGCATGGTTTATTTTTACTAACGGGCGATACTGGGTCAGGTAAGACTACGATACTAGACGCTATAAGTGTAGCTCTTTATGGAGAAACTCCACGTTTAAAATCAAAATCTGAACTCGAACAACTTCTATCTATAGGTGCTAAAGATAGTTTGGCTGAGGTGACATTCATAGTAGATAAGGTTTTATATAAAAGTAGTTGGTCTATTAATGTTGCAAGAACAGGAAAAGTTGGTGATTCTAAAAGAGTTTTAAGTAAATACAACGATACTGATTATGACATCATAACATCAGCTAAAAAAGGTTTTAACACTACAATAGAAAATATAACAAACTTAAATTTCGATAGATTCACTAAAACAGTCATGCTGGCTCAAGGCTCATTTGATGCATTTTTACAAGCTGAAGTAGCAGAAAAGTCATCTTTATTAGAAAAAATAACAGGGACAGAGATTTACCAAAAAGTCTCAGTGAAGGTTTTTGAAAAACATAAAGAAGCACGTGAGCATTTAAATAGTTTAACTGCAAAAATAGATGAAACAAAGATACTTCAAGATGACGAAGTAAAAGAAAAAAATACGGCTATAGAAAACTTTAAAAAGCAAAGTACTCACTTGTTAATTACGATAAAAGAACTTCAAAATAGTATAAAAACAGTAGAAAATATAGCTAAATACGAAAATGAAATAAAAAAACTCAAAGAAGAACAAACTATTTTAGTCCTTGAAGAAGATACTTTCAAACAAGACGATAAAAAATTACAAAGAGCACTAAAAGCTAAATATATATACACATATATTATGCAAGAAGATGATGTAATGAAAGACTTAAAAGAAAAAAAAGTTACTATAAATGTATTAGATGAAAATAAATCCATATTCACAAGTGAACTCAAAGAATTAGATACAAAAAAAAGTAATAGTGATGTTGCAATTGTCGAGTTTAAAAAGATACAAAAAATGAAACTAGAAGCGATCGATAGTGCAAAAGAACTTCTTCTTAAGAAAGAAAATATTCAAAATACTTTAGATATAAATAGTACCCAACTCAAACAAAAAGAAAATACTTTCATAGATTCTTCAAAAAGTATAGAAGAAGACACACTAAAAAAAGATGGATTAGTAAAATCTTTAGTAAAAACTAGTGAAGAACTTCTCTCCTTTGAAGCAGAGAAAAAAGCACTAGAAAATAATTTTACAAGTTTAGAGAATGAACGGAATAAAATAGATAGTGATAAGCTTTTTAAACAAAAGAATACTCTTGAAAATAAAATAAAAGATAGTAAAGAGTTTGTAAAACTAAAAGAAGAAAGTTTAGAGCAGTCCAAAGTTATAAAAAATATTGAAGTCAAAGTAGAACCACAAGTACTTGTTAGCACTACTTTAAAAGAGAGGATACAAGAGACTTTAGTAGCGATTGAAAAATTAGACAGCTTAAAAATAGCAGCTTTATCAATTAAAAACTATGAAGAAAATAGAAAACGTTTAAAAGATAATGATGAGTGCCCACTATGTGGTTCGACAGAGCACCCTTACCTTATAAATATGCCAAAGTTTGACGATACAATAGCTGATGACTTAGCTACAGCTAAAACAAGCCTTCAAAGCCAAGAAAAAGAGCTTAAAGAAAATGAATTTTCTCTTAATGAAACAAGGACAGCTTTAGAGGTAGCGAAAACAAAACTCCAAAGTATAGTACATAGTCTGAAGAAATTAAATGTGGGTGAAAATATTAAACTAGAAGTGTTACAAGAAGAATTAGTGCAACTCGACCTTACCATAGAGAAGAATACTTTAGTTGCATTACGTTATAAAAAGCTACTAAAAGAGATAGAAAGTTTTAGAAAAAAAGAGCAAAAAACGAAAGATGCAAAGGTAAAACTACAAAGCGATATAAAACTTTTAGAGAATACTCTTCAAAATAATGTACAACAAATAGATTCTTTAAAAACTGAGATAGAAACTCTTAGAACAAGTGTTACAAAAGCGACACAAGAAAGTGTACAAATAAAAAGTAGTATTGTAAAACTTATTGGCTCAAAAAGTGTAAAAGAATCTATAAAAGACTTAGAAAATGAAGAAAAAGAATTACTCAAAGAAAAAGAAAACCTACAAAAAGCAGAGATGATAATAAACGATAAGTTCACAGTTACTAAGACAACGTTCAAGAATATCGAAACAACTATACTAGAACTAGAAAAGAAACAAGGTATACTTAAAGACGATATAGAAAAATTACTGCTCGATAAAGGCTTTAAAGATAAAGATGAAGTCTTAGCAGAGTATATAAAAGATGAAAATCAAATAAAAGCCTTACAAGAAAGAAAAAAGTCCTTTGATGAAAAAACGATAAAAATAGAAACATTGTTAAAGTCGACAAAAGAAAACTTAGACCTAGAAGTGAAAAAAGAGTTAACATCTACGAAGTCTGTTGAAGAGTTGTCTCTTAATGAAAAAGAATTAACTTTACAAAGAGATGCAATAAACAAAGATGCTACCGTGCTAGAAGAAGCACTCAAACAAAGTGAGCTTATTAAAAATGAACAAGCTAAAATATATAAAAATATAGAGACGCAAAAAAAGGTTTTAGCTCCATGGGAGATTTTAAATGACCTTATTGGCTCTGCTAAAGGAGTATCGTACCAAAAATTTGTTCAAAACCTAACACTTGGACATCTTTTAAGTTTAGCAAATAAGCATTTAACTTCTCTTTCAGATAGGTACACACTCACAAAAACAAACAATGATAAGCTCGATATATCCATCATAGATGGCTACTATATAGATAAAACAAGAGGGGTGAATACACTCTCAGGTGGTGAAAGGTTCTTAGTGAGCTTATCTTTAGCATTAGGGCTCTCAGACCTTGTAAATGACAAAATAAAAGTAGACTCACTTTTTTTAGATGAAGGATTTGGAACACTCGATGAAGAAAGTTTAACAGTAGCACTTAACGCCCTAGAAAAGCTCCACTCAAAAGGAAAAATAATAGGTGTAGTCTCACATGTAGCACTCTTAAAAGAAAGAATATACGCGCAAATTCAACTTAAGAAAAAAAGTGGTGGCAGTAGTGATATTGAAATAATCTCATAAGGTAATAAATATAAATTTTATTATAGCATTTTAATATGTTATAATAATTAGTAAGATTAATATGTAAAAGGATAAAGTATGATAGAAGCGACATTAGCAGATTTAAGACAATCTTCTTCATTTTTTAAGACAACACAGGTTGTGCATATAGTGAATGGTAGAAAAAAAGAGGATGTTGGTTATTTTGTTCCTACGATATTTAAAGAAAAATTTGAGATTTTTTTAATGGAACTTGAGAGAGAAAAGAAAATAAAGCTTTTAAAAAGAGTACTAAAAGCAAGTTCTAAAGACGTAATTGGAGATGGAGCTATTAATGATGGAATTAATTAGAGGCGATATTTGTCTTATTAACTTCAACCCTGCTAAAGGTGGAGAAATAGGTAAGCTTCGTCCTGCTATTATTTTAAGTGATACAGCGGACAATGCAATATTAAATACAATTATTGTTATTCCACTCTCTACTGTTATAGAAGAAGATGCCCTACCTTATAGGTTGTTAATTACAGCTAGAGATAAATTAAAAAAAGATTGTGATGCTTGTATTTATGAAATAAGAGCTTTGTCAAAAATAAGGATAAAAGAAAAATTATCAAGTGTTACAGAAAATGAACTTACAACTTTACAAGATTCACTTTGTCAAATAATTAAATAAAACTTTATATACAAGGGATACCAATTAGCAAACTCAACAGAAAAACTCCAAATTTTACAGATGAAAATATAGAAAAACTCTCACAACTCTTTCCAAATACACTAACAGAAGTTAAAGATGAAAATGGCTTTATAAAAAAAGCTATTGATTTTGATTTGTTAAAACAGGAATTGTCTGGGAGTATAGTTGAGGGAAGTAAAGAACGTTATAGTATGAACTGGCCAGGTAAAAAAGAAGCTTTATTACAAGCAAATACGCCTACTACTAAGGTACTCAGACCATGTAAAGAAGAATCAGTTGCATTTGATACAACTGAAAATCTCTACATTGAGGGTGATAACCTTGAAGCCTTGAAACTTCTTCAAAAAAGTTATTACAATAAAATAAAAGTTATATATATAGACCCGCCGTATAACACAGGAAAAGACTTTATATATAAAGATAATTTTACCCAAGGTAAAGCTGCGTACCTCAAAAAGAGTGGACAACGAGATGCTAATGGCGAAAGACTTGTTACAAATACAGAGAGTAGCGGACGTTATCATAGTGCTTGGTTAAGTATGATGTATCCAAGGTTGAAATTAGCTAGAAATTTACTTAAAGATGATGGTGTGATTTTTATAAGCATTGACGATAATGAAATCCATAACGTACGAAAAATATGTGATGAAATATTTATGGAGGAGAACTTTGTAACAGAATTTGTATGGGAAAAGAAAAAAAAGCCATCTTTTTTACATAAAAATGTTGCTAAACTATCGGAATACATCTTGTGTTATGTTAAAAATCAAGAAAACACATTTCCATTTTCTATAGAAAGTACAACAGAGGGTAAAAAACATCCCTTAAATCAGGCAGGAAACACTCTTCATACACTGACATTCCCAGCAAAAAGTATAAAGTTTACAATGCCAGATGGTACGATAGAACCGCAGGATATGTCAAGGGGAAGAATCATTACAAGACTTCTCTCTCCTGTCATAATCAAAGAGGGTAGGAATGAAAATGAATTTATACTAGAAGGTGAATGGAGATATGCAAAAAAGAAAATATATGAAATCATTAA
>NZ_JAEMVA010000068.1 GCF_029215955.1 Sulfurimonas sp. SAG-AH-194-I05 | reverse complement strand
TACTTTTCTAATTCTAAAATTTCTTTATATCGTTCTTCTTGACTTAACACATTATTTAATTTAATCAATGATTTATCGTACTTACCTATTGTAATAGCATTAAGAGCATCTTTTTCTTCATAGTCATATTTTGAAGTATATATATTTTCATTATCAAAAATTTCTTTATTTCTAAACTTTAAAATATCTTCTATAACTTCTTTTATTGCTTTCATATCTTGATTATTCATTTTATAAGTTCCCTATACTTGTATCAGGACACCCCTATAAAAAGTTCCTATATTATTATATAGTGAAATATATAATAATTACATTGAATGTTCTATTTAGTTAAACATATCTAAAAAATTTCTAACTTAGATACGTAGGATAAAAATATAATACCTTAGATTAAATATGTAGAAATGTATTTCATTTCTTTTTTTCAATTAAAAAAAATTATTGAGTATGATTACTTATATAGTCATTTAGTTCTTCTTTTTTATCTTCTAAACTATCAAAATTTATTTTAATTTCCTTTACTATGATATCTTCGGTTTCTTCAAATTTGGGAAGTGATTCTCTGCTTTGGATAAAGATATTTTCTTCTTCATACTTTTTAATCTCTTCATTTATTTTAGGGTGTAATTCTTGGATAATATTTAATTTTTCTGTTTGTTCTGTAAATTGAGAAGAAAACCCTTTCATATTTTCTTTATACTTCTTATCATTTTTAATAATTTTATTTTTATCTTTGAATATATTTTTTACTTTATCTTTAAAAGTATTAAATTTATTTACAGGTATTTCCTTTATTTTCTCTATCCTCTCTTTAAGTGTTCCTATTATCTTGTCCTTTCGTTTATTCTCTTCTTCAAGATTGAAAATTCTGTTATCAGTTTTTTTAATTTCTTCAAAATGTTCCAGCTTAATATTTTTTATTTCTTGTTTATGAGTTATCTTTTCATTTTCTAATTCTTGATTATGTGTTGCTTCTAATTTCGTAGTTATTTTTATTTCAGATATTTCTAACTTATCATTAAATGAAGTTTCTAATGTATCTATTTTATGGGATTGTTCTTTGTTTTCTGTTGTAAGTTCTTCTACTTGTTCCTTTAATCCTTTGATTTCAATATTGTTATTATTTAATTTAATATCATATTTTTTTTGTATTTTCTTCTCTATTTTTTTAATATCATTATCATATATATCAACTTTACTTACTATTCTCATTTCTTTAACTATTTGAGCTCTTAGTGATTGTTTAATAACTATATTTCCAGCATATTTAAAATTATCTTTATTATCCACTATCTCTGTAGCGATTATGTCTATTCCATTTTCTAAATCTTTTTTAGATACTGATATTCTGTCTAATTTTAGTTTTTGAATAGACTTCTCAATATTATTTGCTGTTTCTTCTTTAGTTTCAATAGTTGAATTTATTGTGTTTAAAGTTTCTTGTTTTTTGTTTATATCTTGTTTTTTGTTTTCTTCTTCAATTCCTAAAGTAAATAACTTATTTTCTAATTCTTGTATTCTGTCTTTTTTTAATTCTTCTTCAAGGTGTTGTCCGTTTCTTGTTCGATTATTTATAGATTTTCTTTTGTCCTGTTCCATTGATTGTTTTTGTGTAATACTTAAATCATTGAAACCTAATACAGCATTATAATCCTTACCATTAAATAAATTATTATTTATATCTTGATATAAAAATTCTTGTAAGTTTTTACCTTGATTTTTAACTTGTGTTAATGTCTGATGTCTTATACCTTTATCGTCTATATACCCTATATCCTCTGTAATAACTTCTTCACTATGTCCCATATCTCTTAAATATTGGGATACTACTAAATGTTGTTGATTCCAGTAATCGAATTCACCAGTTTTATTATTTTTAGTAGTAATAAATAGATGGGAATGATTTCCACTTTCTCCTACTTCATATTTTTTCTTATGTTCTTTCTCCCATTTTTCAATATTTTCAGGTTTTTTCATTTGGTGTAGTTCGTCATTGTGGGATACTCCTACGAGAATATCATAGTCAGGGAAATATTTTTTAAAAAAATCTTGATTATATAAAAGCATATCTTCACTTGAAATATCTGTTATATTATTTTCATAAGGTATCTTAACAACCATTTCAACGAATTCAACCTTATCAGTTGATAACTTGGCTTCTCTTCTTCCTTGAGCTTTACCTATCTTTTCAATAACTGATATATATTTGTATAGATTTTTTTCAGTAGCTTTCTTTGTGTCAAGAGTTTCAAACTTAATAATTAAATCATTTTTTGTTTTAATATTAGGAGTATTAGAAAACTTTTCTAATAGTTTTTTAAACTCTTCGTCTTGAATATTTGAAGTCAAATATTTTAAAGACTTACTTCTCATTTGAGAATCTTTAGGATCTAATTTAACTTTTTTTAATTTTTCAACTTCATACTCTTTTTTCATATTTAATTTAATAATATTATCTATTAAGTCTAAATAATTTTCAGGTGTCATCTCGTTCAAGTCTTGTAAATATTCTTCAGTTTCCCCATTAAATAAAATCTTATTTAATAATTCAGAATCTTCTTTATAACTGATTGAACTTTCCCCATCAATTTCAACTCTAAAACTATGTCTTAAACTCTTTGCTAATTTTGCTAATTTTTTTGTAGTATAAATAATTGTTGATATATAAGCACTTCCATTTCTCATTTCCATTTTCTCCATTTTAGAGAATAATCATAAGAGGAAAATGTTTAAATTTTTTGTTTTTTTCTTACCTTTTTAAGGTAAGTTCCCTCAATTTCAATTTTATACGGAGTAGAAAATGGAAAATGAGAATAGGGAATAACATACTTTACAATTATTCAATTAAATAAAGTATATCTGCTGGAATTTTCTTTTACTTAATTTTTTTCTTCTTCTTTTCTTTCTTTCTTCTTTTGTCTTCACTCAATAGAGTGATTATATTTTAAAAGATACATTAAAAATAAATAATCAGTATTATGAATCTTCTATTTTAAGAGTGATATATCTTTCTATTTCGTGTCCATGTTTTTCCATTAAATCTTCTCTACAATATCTTAATATTGATAAGATATCTTCAAAATCTTCTTCAAGTTCTTCTTTGTATCTTTTAATAAATGTAAAATCTACTGCAGATAAATCTTTATTATATTTTTTCAAATGATTATATGATTTTAGATACTTCTCATAGTTGATATTATCGTGTAAAACATTATCTTCATATATTTCCATAGGTTTATCTTTTAAAGTCTTTTTAGGTGTCTTTTTGGGTGTTTTAGCAGGTATCTTAATATCATTGTCTATAATATATTTTTTAAAGTGTTCTATATTATAAAGAATATTATTATTTTTATATTTTATATTCCAATCATTTTTATTATTGATTAGTTCCGGCACTCTTCCAACTCTTGATAAATCGAATGTATGGTCTGTTTTGAAGTGATATGTTAATATTTTTAATACTTCTTTATATTCTTTAAGTTCTTCAAAATTCCCTTTAAATGGTGTTTCTAATTGATATATTAGTTGATATTTCTCTTTACTTGTTCTTATTGTATATGTTGAACTTCCTAATGTAGATATTATTTTTTTTGCTGTATTTTCTCCGTCTTCGTCAATATCAAAAAATAAAGATTTATATTCAGATACATTTATTTCATATCTGTTCTTGCTATCTGTTTTAAATGGATTTATACTAAAATAAATATCCCAATTATGGTTTTTATTCATAGTTTGAAACTTTTGATACCATTCATTAAAACTTTTTAAATTGTGTTTATATTCTCTTGTTTTCTTTACTACTTTACCTTTAAAGTTAATTTCTGTTTCAATTCTGTTAAGTAGGAAGATATAAAAATATTCTTCATTATTAAAATAATTATTGATAAAATTATTCATTATTTGAAACCTTAAATTTTGATAATTCTATTTCTAATCTTGCGATTTCTTCTTCTAAAATTATGATAATATTTTTTAAATCTCTTATCTCACTCATGATTCTTCTCCCATTAAATTATTTATTATTTGAGATTCTTTTTTGTTCTGTTCTACTTTATAAGATTGTTTCTCTTGTCCTTGATTTTGGTTCTTGATATTTAATTCTTTGTCTAATCGCTTTATTTTATGTATATTACTTTCTTGAACTTGAAGATATATCTCTCCTTTTTTACCGTTTTCTTTAATTACTTCCCTGATTACTAAATCAGTTTTATCGTTAATTTGTTTAATGCTATTTATTAGTACAACTCTAACTTTTGATAAATATTTATAATTAGCAAAGAACATATCATTCAATTTTTCTAAATTAAGAGGAGGGCAATAGCCTTTCGTTTTACCTTTTCCCATATTTTGATAAGATTTCAACCATTCATATAAAGAAATAGAATTACTTGTTAATTTTTTATGAATATCTAAATTTAATTGTGTGAAGTTTTTACCTCCATTTGTATCTTTCATTATTTTATACATTTTATTACTTATCCCCAATGTATAAGTTATTTCACCTGTTAATCTTTCTTGTTCTTCTCCAGCATAAATAAGAAATGGAAATGACTGCCATTTCCATAAATTCCCTTTATCATTCACTATGTCATATATTTCGATTGGTTGTTGAAGTTGAGAAATAGCAGTTTTAATTAGTTCTATATATCTTCCTGTGTCTTCAAGTCCTAAAATTTCTCTTATTTTAAGAATTGTTAATTTAGTATCATACTGGGTTAAATCTTTGTATTTTAAACCTATTTCTGTCGTTTTATCAAACTCTATTTTTAGTTGTGCTTCTTGATATAAAAAATTATTTAATATTTTTGCTTCTTTACCTAATTTAGATTTTTGTCTTATTCTTATTGTTCTATTATCTTTGTGTAAAGTATTTGATTTTAAAGTATCTTCGTTTATAGTATCTATTCCTAAATCATTCATTATATATTTTCCTCTGCTATTCTACTATCTATAATTATTTTTTGTTTTTCAATATTTATTTCTCTTTTATTATTAAGTTCTTCAATCATTTTCATTCTTTTTCT